>JALOPB010000103.1 GCA_025454115.1 Desulfobacterales bacterium
AATTCCAAGGCATTATGGTCAGCTCGTTGCAATCAGAAAAGGTGGGCGGATTGGGGAACTCAACGAAACGTGTTGATGGGGCTTTGGAAAGTTGAATCGGCACGCCATCGATGGCCAAAACAGGATCCATAAACCGGAACCGGACAAATAAATTGCTTCGTATTTCTGTCTCGCGACACTATCACGCATCGCCGCAAATGGCCTGGCAATTACTGACCGACACCACCCTGTGGCCGCTTTGGGGCCCGACAGTGCGGGACGTCAGGTGCTCCGAGCGCTTCATCCGCAAGGGGTCTGAGGGCCAGGTGCGTACGCTTTTCGGATGGTGGATCCCTTTCGTCATTACCGAATATGATGATTTTCACTTCTGGGGTTGGAACGTGGCCGGCATTCGAGCAACCGGCCATCGATTAATCGCCTACCATGAAAATTCCTGCCGGATTGTCTTCGAGTTGCCATATTGGTGGCTGCCGTATGCTTTCGTCTGCAGCAGAGCCGCAACCAACATGGCCGAGCTTCTGAAGAGCTAATGAGGATAACGGCGCCGGTTGAAACTCCCAAGCAGTCGAGATGAAAATTAGCCCGCTTTCCATACTTGTAAATGTGCATTTGAGGCAGCAGAACTCCACGCGGACGACCATGGGTGCTGATCACGGCTGAGAGCCCGAATCGGGAGCTCAGACGGCGCCGCCGCCCAATGCCGCATATAGACGGATCTGATTGACGAGGTTCACCAGACGGGTGGCGATCAGCCCCTGCTGGGCAGAGTACAGCGAACGCTGTGCGTCCAGCACATTCAAATAGATGTCGCTGCCTTTTTCATAACGGACATTCGAGAGCCGGTAAGTCGCGGCGGTCGCATCCACGAGCGACTGCTGCGCCGCCATCTGCTCGGCCATGGTACCGCGGCGGGCCAGTGCATCGGCCACCTCCCGGAATGCCGCCTGGATCACTGCTTCGTATTGGTTTAAGGCGATCCGCTGCTGAACCTCGCTCAATTCCAATGCCGACCAGACCCGGGGATCGAAAATCGGCAGGACGGCCTGCGGGGTGTAATTCCAGGCGAGCGAGCCGGACTTGAAGAGACCCGAGAGTTCCGCGCTGGCCGTGCCCACGGCCGTCGTGAGCGAAATCCGGGGGAAAAACGCAGCTCGGGCCGCGCCGATATCGGCGTTGGAAGCCTTGAGCAGGCTTTCGGCCTGCAGCACGTCCGGCCGTCGCAGCAGAATCTCCGAAGAGGCGCCGGCGGAGGCTTCCGGCATCGATGCGACGGCGCTCAAGCTCTCGGGCAGCCAGCCGGCCGGCACCGGTGCGCCCACCAGGAGGTTCAGTGCATTTTCGTCCTTGGCCGCCTGTTCGGTGAAGCGGGCGACGTCCACCCGCGCCGAATCCACCCGCGTCTGCACCTGGCGCAGGTCCAGCTCGGGAACGATGCCGACTTCAAAACGCCGCCGGATCAAATTATAGGAGGCCTGCTGGGCCTCTAGGGTGAACTGCGCCAGCCGGAGGTTGTCCCGGTCCGCGGCCAGGATCAGGTAGGCGTAGGCGACTTCGGACACCAGCAGGATCTGCGCGCCGCGACGGGCCTGCTCCGTGGCGAGGTATTCCTCCAGGGCGCTCTGCTCCAGGCTGCGGATGCGACCGAAGAAGTCGATCTCCCAGGAGGCGATCCCCAGATTGGCCCGGTACTGCTCGACGGTTTCCGAACGCCCCGAGCTGGACAGGTCGTGGGGCACCCGCGCCTTGGTGCCGGTGCCGACCGCGTCCACAGCCGGCAGCAGCTCGGCGCGTTGGATGCGGTAAAGCGCCCGCGCCCGTTCGACGTTCAGCGCCGCCGCCCGCAGGTCGCGGTTGTTCTCCAGTGCCGTCGCAATGATCTTCCGAAGTCGTTCATCCGTGAAGAACTCCCGCCAGGGCACGCCGTCAGCCCCTGCATCGGCCGGGTCCGATGGGCCGTTTTTATAGGACGGGCCGACCGGCCAGCTACCCGGAACCGGCGCCTCCGGACGCTGGTACGGCGGGATCATGGTGCAGCCGGCGATCACAACGATCAGGATCAGCAGCGAAAGCCTCTGGCGGGTCATGTCAATGCGCCTCCGAAGGGCGCGCTGCATCGGCACCCGGTTTCTGCATTTCAGCACCTTTCATTTTTCCGAACAGCTGAACCACTGCCACATAGAAAAGCGGAATGAACGGTGTTGCCAGGAAGGTGGCGGTCAGCATTCCGCCGAGAACCCCGGTGCCGATGGCGGTCTGCGCACCCGCCCCGGCGTCGTTGGCGACCGCGAGCGGGAGCACCCCGAAGCCGAACGCCAGCGAGGTCATGACGATCGGACGGACCCTCAGTTTGGCGCCTTCCAGGGTGGCGTCGATCAGCCCGGCACCCTCACGGACTTTGGTCATGGCGAATTGCACGATCAAAATGGCGTTCTTGGTGGTCAGGCCCAAAACGGTGAGGAGCCCGATCTGGAAATATACATCGTTCGGGAATCCCCGCAGCGATGAGGCCACGACTCCGCCGATGACCCCCAACGGCAGGGTCAGGAGGATCGAAATGGGAACGGTCCAGCTCTCGTACAGCGCGGCCAAGCAAAGGAAAATCACGATGACGGAAAAGGCGTAGAGCAGCGGCGCCTGGGACTTCGCCATGCGCTCCTGGTAGGAGAGCCCGGTCCAGTCGAATCCAAGTCCGCGGGGCAGCTGCGCGGCGATCTCCTCCATGGCCTGCATCGCCTCGCCCGAACTCCTCCCCGGAGGCGGCCCGCCCCAGATGTTCAAGGACGGAAAGCTGTTGAAGCGCTCCAGCCGCGGCGACCCCTGGAACCAGTGTCCGGTTGCAAAGGCGGCAAAGGGGGTCATCGTGCCGGAAGCGTTGCGAACGTAGAGCCGATCCAAATCCTTGGGAAGCATCCGGTAGGGGGCGTCGGCCTGGAGGTAGACCCGCTTGACCCGTCCGCCCTGGATGAAGTCGTTCACGTAGGCGCCGCCGAATGCCGCCGCGATGGTGCTGTGGATGGAATCGATGGGGACCCCGAGGGCGCCGGCCTTCTCCCAATCCACGTCGATTCGGTATTGCGACACGTCCTCCAGGCCGTTGGGGCGCACCCGGGTCAGCCTCGGGTCCTGAGCCGCCATGCCGAGCAACTGGTTGCGGGCCGCCATCAAGGCCTCATGCCCCACGCCGCCCCGGTCCTGCAACTGGAAGTCGAACCCGCCGGATTGCCCGAGTTCCATGACGGCCGGGGGCGGAAAGGCGAACACCCGGGCGTTGCGGATCGTCGCGAATTTGGTGTTGGCGCGCCTCAACAGGCTGTCGACTTTCAGCTGTGCGTCGGTCCGCAACCCCCAGTCCTTAAGTTTGACAAACGAGAGCCCCACGTTTTGCCCGGCCCCGGAAAAGCTCCGGCCGGCCAGCGTGAAACAGGTCGCCACCGCTTCGGGTTCATCCTCCAAGAAATGGGTGCGGACCTGCGTCATGACCTGCTCGGTCTGCTCCAGGGTCGAGCCCGCCGGCAGAGTTACCTGGACGAACAGGATCCCCTGGTCCTCGTTCTGGTCCTCGTTGGGGAGGTAGGCCGTGGGCATCCGCTGGAAAAGAACCACCAATGCGACCACCAGCAAAACGTAAATAAACAGGTAGCGAAGCTTCTTCGATATGAAATGGCCCGCCAGGGCCACGTACTGCCTCCGGGCGCGCCGGAACGTCCGGTCGAACCAGCGGAAGAACGGGCGGAAGAGGACGAAACCGGCCTCTGCGGCCTCGTGCCCCCCGGGGACCGGCTTGAGGAGCGACGCGCACAGCACCGGCGTCAGAATCAGGGCCACCACGACCGACAGCAGCATGGCGGCAATGACGGTCACGGAAAACTGCCGGTAGATGACGCCGGTGGAGCCGCTGAAGAAGGCCATGGGGCCGAACACCGCCGAGAGCACGAGGCCGATTCCGATCAATGCGCTGGTGATTTCCTTCATGGACTTGCGCGTGGCCTCCTTGGGCGGAAGCCCTTCCTCGGCCATGACCCGCTCCACGTTTTCCACCACCACGATGGCATCGTCCACCAGAAGGCCGATGGCGAGCACCATCGCAAACATGGTCAGCATGTTGATGGAAAAGCCGAAGAGACCCAACACCGCAAACGTGCCCAGGATGACCACCGGAACCGCCAGGGTCGGGATGAGGGTCGCCCGTATGTTCCCCAGGAAGAGGTACATCACGAGAAAAACCAGCAGGACCGCCTCGAACAGGGTCTTGATGACCTCCTTGATGGCCTCCTTCACGAACGGTGTGGTGTCGTTCGGATAGATGACTTTCATGCCGGCTGGAAAGTACCTGGCGAGTTCCTCCATTTTCGCCTTGATGGCGTCTGCGGTCGCGAGCGCATTGGCGCCGGGGGCCTGTCGGACGGCGAGCGCGGCCGAAGGCTTGCCGTTGGTGAGCATCCGACTCCCGTAGCGCTCGGTGCCGAGTTCGGTTCGTCCCACGTCGCGGATGCGCACGATGGAACCGTCCGGGTTGGTCCGCAGCGGGATCGCGCCGAACTCCTCCGGCGTCTTGAGGAGGTTTTGGACGACGATCGAAGCGTTCATCCGCTGGCCCGCCACCGCCGGCACCCCTCCGAACTGGCCGGCGGAAATTTCCACGTTATACTCCTGCAGCCGCCGGATGACGTCCTCCACCGTCAAGCGGTAGTCGGTCAGTTTCTCCGGGTTCAGCCAGACCCGCATGGCGTACTGGGACGAGAAGACCTCCACCTCCCCCACCCCCGGCACCCGCGCCAGCACCTGCTGGATGCTGGACTGCAGGTAGTCCGCCAGGTCGTAGTCGTCCATGCTGCCGTCTTCCGAAATCAGCCCCACGATGATCAGCCAGTTGCGGGTGGACTTGCTGACCTTGACCCCTTGGCGCTGGACCACATCGGGCAGGCTCGCCATGGCGAGTTGGAGCTTGTTCTGAACCTGCGCCCAGGCGAGGTCCGGGTCGGTCCCGGGTGCGAAGGTCAGCTCGATGCGCCCGGCCCCCGAGGCGTCGCTGGTGGCCGACATGTACAGCAGTTTGTCGAAGCCGGTCATCTTCTGCTCGATGATCTGCACGACGCTGTTTTCGACGGTTTCGGCGGAGGCGCCGGGGTAGAAGGCGTCGATCGCGATCGAGGGTGGGGCGATCGGCGGGTACTGGGAGACGGGCAAATTGTAAATCGCCAGCCCGCCGGCCAACATCATGATGAGGGCGATGACCCAGGCAAAGACCGGACGGTCCAGGAAAAAGTTCGACAACATTTCAGGCCTCTCTCAATTCGATCCGGCCGACAGCCGTTTTGAAGGGCTCGCATTCGCGCTGCCCTTTGGGGAATCCAGCGGAACCGCCTTGACGACGACGCCGGGCCGCACGTTCAGTGATCCCTCGACGATCACGCGATCTCCGTCCGAAAGGCCGGAGGCGATGAGCCACTTATCGCCGATCGCGCGATTGAGGGTCAGCATCCGCTGCCGAACCGTGCCGGATTCATCCACGATCAGCGCGAACGGTTCGCCCTTGGCCGTGCGGCTCACCCCCTGCTGCGGGGCCAGGATGGCCTGCTCCGCCACCCCCTCCTGCACGATGGCCCGCACAAACATACCGGGCAGGAGCAGATGGTTCGGATTGGGGACCACGATGCGTACGGAGTAGGATCCCGTCATCGGGTCCACCGTGACATCGCGGAACTGCAGTTTGCCTTCCAATGGATAAGCCGTCCCATCTTCCAAGACCAGGCGCACGTTGCGCTCGTTGCCCGCATCGCTGCTGAGCTGGCCGGCCTCATAGCTGCGCCGCAACCGCAACAGCTCGGCCGAGGATTGGGCCACATCCACATAGATCGGGTTGAGCTGCTGCACGGTCGCGAAGGGCTGACTCTGATAGGCCGTCACCACGGTCCCCGTGCGCACATGGGTCTTGCCGATCCGGCCGGCGAACGGTGCGGTCACGCGCGCGTAGTTCAAATTGATACGCGCGGCCTCCACCTGCGCCTTCCAGTATTCGATCTCGGCCCTAGCCTGCTCCACCGCGGCGAGCGCGTCATCGTAGTCCTGCTGGCTGACCGCCTTATCGACGATCAACTCCTTGTAACGCTCCACCTTCAGCCGGATCGATGAGCGAGGCCTTGGCCGAGTCGAGCGCGACCTGAAACGGTGCGGGGTCGATCTGGTAGAGCACCTGCCCGGCCTTGACATCGGAGCCTTCCTCAAACAGGCGCTTCAGGATGATCCCGCTGACCTGCGGCCGGATCTCCGCGATCCGGTAGGCCGACGTGCGGCCGGGCAGCTCGGTCGTCAGTTCGACCCGCTGCGGGCGGAGCGTGACCGTGGCCACTTCCGGGACCACCGGCGCCGGCTGGGCTTCGATTTGAGAGCCGCAGCCGGCCAGCCAGACGCCGCTCAGCAGCGCGGCGGCCAGTGCCAGATATCGGAAGCAGCCGTAACCGATTGCATTTTTTCGCATCAGAAAAGTCTCCTCGCAGAGATGTCCGTGGAGAATGTAGGTTCGGAGTCGTGAGGTCAATCTCAAGGACCGATCAATCCTTTGAAAAGGATGTTCAGGATGATGTCCGGGTTCTCCGGATACGGATTCCCCTGGGGATCTTCGATCCAGTGAAACAGAAATGCGTTGGCCATGCTGTCCAGAGCCAAAGCCAGATGAAACGGATCGACGATCCGTCGAAATCGCTTGCGATTCATTCCGCGTTCGAAGATGGCAGCCAGCGAGAGCAGAACGCTTTGGTGGCGTTTGCGGATTTCGCGCTCGGTGCCGGCCAACACCCTGAAGCGGGCCCCCCGCGTTTCCTCAAAATACAGCCGAATGGCGGCGAGGTTGTTGCGAAAGAGTTCACCCTTGACCCGCACGTAGGTTCGCAGTTTCTCGATTTCCGGCGCGTCGCTCTCGATCACCTCCGTGATGGCCCCGTAAAACCGGTCGCTCAGCTGCATGATCAGCGCCTTGTAGAGGTCCTCCTTGTTGCGGAAGAACTTGTAAAGCGTCCCGATGGCGAACTCCGCTTCCTTGGCGATCTCGTGCATGGAGACGTTAGGATACCCCTTGTCCGAGAAAAGCTGCAGGGCGACGTCCAGAACGTCCTGCCGCTGCCGCAGCTTTTCGCGCTCCCGCCGGGAGGACTTGCACGTTTCCATTGGGTGCCTCTAAGCATGTGTCGGTTTATTACATTATTTGAATATAACGTCATATTTTATAATAAAACGTCAATAAGTCAATAGGCAACCGCCGCCGCGCCCCATTTTCCACCCGATCCAATTACCTCCTTCCACCCGCCTATCGGATATTGCACTATAGGCTTCATGCTATGCTCTGCTTTACTTGAAATGATTTCGCCCTCCAATCGGACAAGATGCAAGCCGCTCATGGGCCGATAGAAAGTGAAGGCGCTGGAGGTGGGGATGGCGGATGCTTCATCTCCAGCAGCACCAATTGAACCGACCCCATTCGCTGCGGATGAAACGGCGCCGGCCTCTGGCCGTGCCCTGAAGCGCGCCCTACCGCCATCATCCCGCCGATTTCCTTTGTCCTGCAATGGACTGGTTCACCACGCAGCATGACACCTTACGCATTTTGCAACAGGCCCGGAGCGGTACCCGACGACTTCATCCAAGGGCGCAAAAACAGGGGCGAAGATGGTTGGAGGTGGCGTGCCAGCGGTAAAGTGCAAGCCGAACGCCGGCCGGCGGGGTCGCAATGCCGACCGAATAGGGGAAGATTCTGCGGAAGACAGCGCCGGAAGGCCACCCGGCGGAGCAGCACAAAAAAATCAGCCTTTGATCATGACTCTCCCAAGTATGCCTTGCGCACCATTTCGTTTTCGCTTAGGTTCTCTGCGCTGTCGTGCAGCACGACACGCCCGGTCTGCAGCACATACCCTCTGGTCGCCACCTGGAGGGCCATGAGCGCGTTCTGCTCGACCAAAAGGATAGTAATGCCCTGTGAGTGAATGTCTTGGATGATCTGAAAAATCGCTTCGACCAGAACCGGTGAAAGCCCCATACTCGGCTCGTCCAGAAGCAATATTCTTGGACGCGACATCAAGGCGCGTCCGATCGCCAACATTTGCTGCTCCCCGCCGGAGAGTGTGCCACCCTGCTGAGTCCGTCGCTCCTTCAACCTCGGGAAGAGTTCAAACACCCGTTCCAAGTCTTGCTGGATGCCGGGCTTGTCGGTGCGGTGGAAAGCACCCATTTCCAGATTCTCTAGAGTCGTCAGCCGGGGGAAGATGCGGCGGCCTTCCGGCGCTTGGCAGATGCCGATTGTGACGATGTCGTGTGCCGGAACTCGGTCTATCCGCCGCCCCTCAAGCGTGATCGTTCCCTCTTTGGGCCGAAGCACGCCGGAAATCGTCTTGAGTATCGTCGTTTTGCCGGCCCCGTTGGAACCGATGAGCGAAACGACCTCACCCTTGTCGACGGTAACGGAAATGCCTTTGAGGGCATGGATGTTGCCGTAATAAGTGTGGACGTTGTTGAGTTCAAGCAGTGCCATCTTCCTCGCTCTCTATTTGCGCCACGACCTTTTGTTTTACGCGCCGGATCCCGGCGGCGACCCCTTTGCCGAGGTAAGCTTCGACGACTTTCGGGTTTGAACGCACCTGCTCCGGCGTTCCTTCCGCGATCTTGGCGCCGTAATCCAGCACGGTGATATATTCCGAGATGCTCATCACCACCTTCATATCGTGTTCGATCAGAAGGATCGTGATGCCCAAATCGTCGCGCACTCGTTTGATCAACGCCATCGCATCGACGGTTTCCTGCGGATTCATGCCGGCGGTAGGCTCGTCCAAGAGCAATAGCTTCGGCTGGGTCGCCAGGGCCCGTGCAATCTCCAACCGCCGCTGAAGTCCGTAAGGGAGATTCTTGGCAAGCGTCTCGCCCCTGCCGCCCAATCCAACATACGCCAGAAGTTCCTGCGCGCGCCCGCCCGCTCGGACCTCCTCCTGCACGACGGACCGCGTTTGCAGCAGTGCATGGTACCAAGCCGATTTCAAGCGGCAGTTCATACCGACCAATACATTCTCGAGAGCGGTCATGTTGCTGAAGAGACGGATATTTTGAAAGGTCCGCCCCAGCCCCAGCGCAGTGGCGCGATTGGGGCGCAGGCCGCCGATCTCTTTGCCATCGAGCAACATCTGACCGGAAGTCGGTTTATAAATACCAGAGATCATATTGAAAAAAGTTGTCTTGCCGGCGCCGTTCGGGCCGATCAAACTTACGATCATGCCCTTCTCGATATCAAGGCTGAGGTCGGACACTGCGGCCAAGCCACCAAAATTCTTGCTGATTTTCCGAGCTTCCAACAAGGCCATGGGGATCTTCTCCCTTATCCTCTTTCGGCCGGCTGGGGCGTTTCTTCATCAGCCGCGTGCAGTTCAGCGCGCCGTGCGGCGCTGGGAAAGAGCCCTTCCGGTTTGAGCACCATAATGACCACCATCGCCAAACCAAAGAAGAACCACCGCCACAGAGAGAGGTCGATCGTTGCCAGCGGAGCAATGTGAAGCGTCTTGCCGATATAGCGTACCAAGGAGGTGGTCTGAGTTAGAATGACGCGGTCGAACAGCTGAAGCATCATGCCGCCGACTACGACGCCCTTGATGTTGCCCATGCCGCCGAGAATGACCATGCACAAGATCATGATAGACAAATTGAATTTGAACAACTCCGGGAAAATCGCTTGCAGTTTGGCCGCGTAGAACGCTCCCGCAAAACCGGAGAAAGAGGCGCCGATCGCAAATGCCAAAAGCTTGGTTCGGACGGGATCGACCCCCATACAGTCCGCGGCGGTCTCGTCCTCGCGCAGCGCCATCCAGGCTCGGCCCAGGCGTGAGTTCTGCAAGCGCACGTTCGCGAATATGACGAGGCCGACGATAACCAGGATCAGGTAATACCAGGGGGTGGGGTCGAAACTGAACGTAAACCCAAAAATCGACGGCCGCCCGACCGGATTCAGTCCCTGCACCCCGTTGGTCAAGTTTAGGTCACTCACCAGCCGCCAAGGCCCAATGCCGATCGACACATTTCCTAAATTGCGCATGACGACGGGCACGATTTCGCCAAACGCCAGCGTAACGATGGCCAGATAGTCGCCGCGCAGGCGCAGCGTCGGCGTACCGATGATGATGCCGAAAAACGCGGCGACAATCACGGCGGCCCAGATAACGATCCAAAAGTTCCATTGCAGGGGGTGCCCAGGCCAAGTGAGGACCCCCGTGGTATAGGCACCAATCGCAAAAAACGCGGCGTAACCCAGGTCGAGAAGGCCGGCATAACCGACGACGATGTTCAGGCCCAGGGACAAAATCACCAGGACCAGCACGTCGGTAACATCGTTGACGATACCCCATTTGAACGTCTTGTCCACCAAGGGGAAGATCAGAAGCAGAAGAATCGAGCAAGCCCAGGTAAAGATCTGACGCTGCCGCTCCGGCAGCGCCCGCCAGGGACCTGTCAGTGAATGCCATAGTTGAGCCATAGCCCCCCCACTCAGTCTCTCTCCTGCGTCCGCACGCCCAGGAGCCCGGATGGTTTGAACACCAGCACCAGGATCAATATCGAAAAGACCAGAGCACGCGTCCATTCCGAGGAGAGATACTGATCGCTGAAGGCGTTGAGAAAACCGATGACGTAGCCGCCCACGACAGCACCACCGATATTGCCAATGCCTCCCAAGACCGCCGAAGTGAAAGCCAGAAGGCCGGCGTCAAAACCCATCAGGTATCGGCCCGTGTTCAGGTAAATGCCGACCACCATCCCGGCCGCGCCGGCAAGGGCGCCGCCGATGAAGAACGTGTTGCGAATCACCGTCTCGACGTTGATGCCCATGTACGCCGCCGCCTCACGATCCTGGGCCGTGGCTCGCATGGCCTTGCCCATTTTGGTTTTCCGAATGAACAGGCTCAAGAATATCATCAACGGCACGGTGACGCCCATCAGGAAAACGTCCTTGGTCGTAAAGAGCACAAATGTCTTCATTCCCAACATATCGTTCAGGATATCGATCGTAGGGAATATGTCCGGATAATTGATCTGGCTGGGTCCCTTCCAGATCATTGCCAAGTTCTCCAACATGAAGGACATGCCAACCGCCGTGATGAGTGCAGCCAAGCGTGGGGCGCGGCGCAGCGGCTTATAGCCGATGCGGTCGACCAGCAGGTTGATCGTCCCGGTGCAGAGCATGGTCGCCAACATGACCCCCACGATAATGATCCACAGTTGCCAGCCTCCCAGAGTCGAGTTGACATCGAGAAACCCTAGGAATGTCAGCGAGATCAGGAAACCGAACATGTAGATGTCGCCGTGGGCGAAATTGATCAGCTCGATGATGCCGTATACCATGGTGTAGCCCAGGGCGATCAAGGCCAGGTAAGAGCCGAGCGTGACCCCGTTGATTATGAGCTGAATGAAAAGTTCCGTCTCGGTCATCTAACCCCATCCCTCTCGTAAGATAATTTGAGGATCTTTTCACCGCCACGCACAATTGCGAACGACTGGTTATGTCGGCGGAGATGCGGCTAAAGCGGCAGTCCAAAAACTTACCCTGGCGACGAGAAAGCGGATCGCCAGGGTAAGACGGGATTCTGCGAATGCTAGTTGCAGGTCATGTCGCCGCTGATATTCTTCTGCCAGACGTAATTGCCGTCTTTGAACAGAAAACCGGACATCAGGTAGGTCGTCGGATCGCCGTTTTCGTCGAAGGTAATCTTGCCGGAGACGCCGTCCAGATCCTTGGTGGCGCGCATGGCTTCGAGAACCGCAGCGCGCTTGGCCTTGACGTCAGTAGCCGCATCTATTTTCGGCGCAGCCCGTTTGATCGAATCCAAGATCACCAACATGGAGTTGTAAGCGTAGATGGACCACCCGATGGGCTCCGCGCCGAACTTAGCCTTGTAGTTCTTGTAAAAGTTCTTGCCCACGTCGGTCGGCAGCTGATCCAGCGCCGGGCTGGCGAAGGTCACGTACAGGTTGCCGTTGAGAACTTTGGGGCTGACCGCCTTAGGAACGGCGTCCGAATACATCGCATCGTCGGAGAGGAGCTTTATGCCTGCCTTGAACAATCCCAATGCGTCCATTTGCTGGGCGATCTGGGGACCACCGGAATCCACCAATCCACCAAAGTAGACAAGGTCCGCACCGGAGGCTTTGACTTTGGTGAGCAGAGCGCGAAAGTCAATGTTCACGGACTCGATGCCGTCGTGTGCGACGACCTGCAGCCCGATTTTCTTGGCGCTTTTCTCGAAAACGTCGGCAATGCCCTTGCCGTACAGTTGGCGATCGTCGAGGATGTAAACCTTTTTGAAGCCGAGGCATTTCGCCCATGCCGCACCGGAGGCGCCTTGGAAATCATCCGCACCGAACGTGCGGAAGTAGTTGACCTTGCCCGTCGGGCGGTAGATGCCCGGTTCGCCGGGGCCATATCCGGGCTTGGTCAGGCCGGGATAGCTGTTAGCGGGGGTGATCTGCGCCATGCTGGCCTCGTTGGTCAAGGGCATAGAGACCTTGGCAGCGCCGGAATTGTATGTGCCGAAGTAGACCAGGGCTTGATCGTCGGCGATGGCTTTTTGGGCATTGCCAGCCTCGATCGTGCCGTCCCACGATCCGGTGGTAGGAGAGGCGTCATCCAGGAAGACCAGTTCAATCTTGTAGCCTGCAACCTGTCCTTTGACCTCGTCCACCGCCATCTGAGCGGCATTGATCATGGCCTTGCCTTCAGGGATCATGGACCCCTGCAATGGCCAACTCTCATAGATCTTAATGACCTTGTCTGCTGCCGCCGCCGGTTGGATCATCGGAATAAGAAACAGGCCGGCTAAAGCTACGAACGAAAGGATACGAAGCGTTTTCATTGCAAGATCCTCCTCCTGAAGTATTTGTTCAGATTTCACCGTGCCGAAACCCGATTTGGGAGCCGACCCCTTGCCTCAGTCAATAGCCGTGGTACTGGCTCATGCTCGCACAGCCCGGTCGAGGACTTTCGATGGCCCAATCCCTCCTCTCGACGACTGAAGATGCCCCTCGCAATCAGTCTGCATTGCAGCAGGACTAATAGTGGTTGCGGTTTTTGTTGTCAAGAAAAGAATCCAACCCTACATGTGGCTCGGCGAGCTTCAATGGCGGTTTATCAACAGCGGTCTTGCATCAATTCGGATAACATCCATCGGGTGCTCGGCAATCCAAAAAGCGGATCGTTTTGATAGCGACTTTATGAATTAATTGGAGGCGATGACTTAGGCAATAATTCGCATCATGATTTTAGGTGCGCATCTGCATTGATCCGGGGGCCATGGTTCTCCCCGTCACGGGGACTTCATCCGCCGTTATTTAGCGGATTTTATTTGGCAACTCCCATTTTGGAGATCCCTCAGTATAAGCTATTTGACATTGACATCATAGACGGAATCTTGGTACATTTTTTTGGTCGGTGCTTTACTCCTCGAAGCCAACGACCACCCACTAAGGGCCCATGCGCTCCTGCACGTATCGGGCCGGCAACCAGCGCCGCATAAAACAGTTAAGGAGGGCAGACATGAAAGACCTTTCGGAGTTGAAATTCCCCGGAGAGCTCGGCTACGTCGATAGCCATGAATGGGTTCGCACCGAAGACGGTCGGGCCCGAATCGGCATCACGGACTACGCCCAGGACCAGCTGGGCGACGTCGTCTACGTGGAGCTTCCGGCCCCCGGCAAGTCCCTGGCCAAGGGCGCACCGTTCGGCAGTGTGGAGTCGGTCAAGGCCGTGTCCGAGCTCTACATGCCGATCGGCGGGACGGTGGTCGAAATCAACGCGGCGCTCGAGAACTCCCCTGAGCTCGTCAACTCCGATCCGTATGGCCGGGGATGGATGATCGTCGTCGAGCCGTCCCAACCCGAAGATCTCAAGAATCTTCTCAGCGTGCAGGCCTACCATGAAAAACTGAAAGGATGAGCTATGCGCTACCTGCCCCACACCTCCGAGGACATTGCGGAGATGCTGAACGCCGTGGGAGTCGAGTCCCTCGACGGGCTTTTCGCAGGCATCCCCGAAGACTGCCGCCGCAGCGCACCGATGGTCCTGCCGCCGCCTCTGACCGAGTGGGAGCTGAACGCCCACATCGACCGGCTGGCCGGCCGCATGGCTGCCGGCCCCGCCTACAAAGTGTTCATCGGCGCCGGCAGCTACGAGCATTTCATCCCCGCATCCGTGGGGTTCCTGACCTCCCGGTCGGAGTTCGTGACGGCCTACACGCCCTACCAGCCCGAAATCAGCCAAGGAACCCTCCAGGCAATTTTCGAATACCAGACCCTGGCGGCCCGCCTGCTCGGCATGGAGGTGGCCAACGCCTCCATGTACGACGGCGCCTCGGCCTTGGCCGAGGCACTGCTCATGGCCGTGCGCATCACCCGGCGCTCCAAGGTGGCCGTGTCGAGGGCCGTCCACCCGCTCTACCGCCGCGTGGTTGAGACCTACCTCAACCCCACGGGCATCGAGATCCGCGAGATACCTTTCGGGCCGGACGGAACGACGCGCCTGGACGCCATCGCGGACCCTGCCGAACTGGCGGCGGTGGCCGTCCAGTCGCCGAACTTCTTCGGCTGCATCGAGGATGTCGCCGCCGTCTCCAGCCAAGCCCGGGCCGCCGGCGCCCTATGCGTGGCGGCCTTCAGCGAGCCGCTGGCTTTCGGCCTCTTCAAGAATCCCGGCAGCCAGGGTGCGGACATCGCCTGCGGCGAGGGCCAGAGCCTGGGAATCCCGCGCGCCTTCGGGGGACCCGGCCTGGGCATGTTCGCCTCCAAGATGCAATACGTCTTGGAGGGCCGCCGCGGGTTCGTGCTCACGCTGTCCACCCGTGAGCAGCACATCCGCCGCGAAAAGGCCACCTCGAACATCTGCACCAACAACAGCCTGTGCGCCCTGACCGCGGCCGTCTATATGGCCTCCCTGGGCGGCACCGGCCTGCGCGAACTCGCCCAGCTCAACTACGACAAGGCCGAATACCTCAAAGCACGGCTGCGCGCCGCCGGGGTTCGCCTTCCCTTTGGCGCCGCCACGTTCAACGAGTTCGTGGCTGCCTTCCCGGACGGATTCGATGCCGTCTACCGCCGGCTGATCGCCAAAGGCATCGTGGCCGGACTGCCGCTTGGCACCTATTACCCCGAACTCAAGAATCATTACCTGCTGTGCGCGACGGAAACCATGTCGAGGGACGACCTGGACACACTGGCGAGGGAGGTGGCGTCATGACGGAATTTCCCGGAACGACCGGCCTGGTTTTGAACGAACCCCTGCTGTGGGAAAGAGGGCGCCGGGGGCGCTGCGGGTTCTCACTTCCCAGCCGGGATGTGGAGCGCTGCACCGCACCGGAAGCGCTCACCGCAGCAAGGCCCGATTTTCCGGACCTGAGCGAGGTCGAGGTCGTGCGGCATTACACCCGTCTGTCCACCTGGAATTTCTCGGTCGACACCGGGATGTACCCGCTCGGCTCCTGCACAATGAAATACAACCCCAAGACCAACGAGCGTCAGGCCGCCCATCCCGGCATGGCCGGCGCCCACCCCCTGCTGCCTGCCGACCTCTGCCAGGGTGCGCTCGAGCTCATGGCCGCCCTGGAATGCCTGCTGGCGGAGATCACGGGGCTCGACGCGGTCACGCTGCAGCCCGGGGCCGGCGCCCACGGCGAGCTGGCGGGGATGCTCATCTTCCACGCCTATCACCGCCACCAGGGCCGGGCGCGCTCCAAGATCCTCGTGCCCGACACGGCCCACGGCACCAACCCGGCCAGCGCTTCGCTTTGCGGCTACACCTCCGTGGCGATCGCCTCCAACGCAGACGGCATGCTCTCCCCGGAAACCGTGGCGGCCGTCATGGACGACCAGACCGCCGGGATCATGGTGACCAACCCCAACACCCTCGGCCTCTTCGAAGAGAACATCAAGGCCATCGCCGACGTCGTACACGCCAAGGGTGGTCTGGTCTACTGCGACGGGGCCAACATGAACGCCGTCCTGGGCATGGCCCACATGGGAAGGATGGGCGTGGACGTGCTGCACCTCAACCTGCACAAGACCTTCTCGACGCCCCACGGCGGCGGCGGCCCCGGCGCCGGACCGGTTTGCGTGGCCCGGCACCTGGAGCCCTTCCTGCCCGTGCCGCGGGTGCGGATGGTCGATAACCGCTACGTGCTGTCCGAGGATTTTCCGCTGTCGATCGGGAAGCTGCAGGCCTTCTGGGGCAACATGGCCAACCTGGTCCGCGCCTACAGCTACATCCGGACCATGGGCGCCGAGGACCTGAAACGGGTGAGCCAGCTCGCCGTTCTGAACGCCCGCTATATTAAGGAGCGGCTCAAGGGGGTTTATCACCTGCCCTACGACCGGCCGTGCATGCACGAGTGCGTTTTCTCGGACAGCCTCCAGCAGGCTTGCAAGGTCAACACGCTGGACATCGCCAAGCGCCTCATGGATTACGGCTTCCACCCGCCCACCATCTATTTTCCGCTGGTGGTCCCTGGGGCCATCATGATTGAGCCCACCGAGACCGAGTCTAAAGAGGAGTTGGACCTCTTCATCGAGTCCATGAAAGCCATTGCCGCCGAAGCCCGCGAAGCGCCCGATCGCCTGCACCAAGCCCCCACCCGCGCCAAGCGCCGACGGCTCGACGAAACCGCCGCCGCCCGCAAGCCGTGCCTGACGGGGTGATGAAAAGGCTGCTTGATGAGGGATATT
>JALOPB010000437.1 GCA_025454115.1 Desulfobacterales bacterium
CACCAGGTAAGTCGGCAGAGAGTTCTGCTGGGTTTTCCTGTCGTAGGCGGTGAACTTCACCGGGCCGAAAGCGGTCATCAGGTTCGTCTTGGCAAGGGCGTCGCGCACGCCTTTGGGCGAGAGCTCCTTGGCGCGTCTGAGGGCGTCGGCCACCACGTGGATGGAGGCGTAGGCCTCCGCACCATGGTATTCCGTCTCGGACCCGAACTTTTTCAGGTAGTTGCTGTAGTATTCCCTGGCTCCCGGGTATGGGACCTGAGGCGTCCACAGCGTCACGGAAAATACGTTTTCGGCCGCATCCCCGGCCAGCTTGCGGAATTCGGGCAAGGTGAAGCCGGCCGCCGCCCCGGCGAACACCTTTGGTTTAAGGCTCAATTCTTTGGCCTGCTGGACGAGCAGGGCGGCTTCCTTGACGTAGGAAATCATGTACACCACGTCCGGCTTGGCCGACTTGGCCTTGTTGAGCAGCGCCTTGAAGTCCACCGTGCCGGCCTCGTAGCCCTCGTTCACGAGTATTTTCCAGTCCAGTTCGACGGCCTGATCGGCAAACTCTCTCGATCCCGACTGGCCAAACAGGCTTTTCTCGTAGAGGATGGCCACACTCTTGGGCCTCACGACCTGCTGGAGAAACTCGATCAGCGGCCGGGCATATTCGCTGACGGGCGGGTTCAGCCGGAACACGTACTCCGCTCCCAGCTCGGTGATTTCGTCGGCCGCCCCGGTCGTGATGAGAAACGGCACGTTGCGGTGCTGGGCCACCGCCGCCATGGCGAAAGTGACATCCGAGGAATAACCGCCCGTCAAGGCGATCACCTTGTCCTGCACGATCAGTTTTTCGGCCGCGGATCGCCCCACGTCGATTTTGGACCGGTCATCGGCAACCACAAGCTCGATCGGTCTGCCGTTCACGCCGCCTGCAGCGTTGATTTCCTCCACTCCCATTCGAAACGAGTTGTGTTCGATTTCGCCGAATTTCTGCTGCGCTCCGGTCAAGGGGAGCACTACGCCAACCTTGATGGGTGCACCTTCCGGCCCGGACGCCGTCACGGATCCCAATGCCGCCATGACCAGAAACACGGCTGAACTCGACAAAACGGTTAGTTTTTTCATTGGGCTCTCCTTGTGTCCTGCAAGAGGGGTGTGCATGGGATAACCCTGTTCCATCGCACGCCTGGAACACCGGGCGCCGGAAACGCGCGGGGATGGCGGCGGCCAGGTGCGACGAATTAATTTCGGGTTTATTCAGGATGAGGGGATAGAGTTCGCTAATTGCAGGCAGGCTTGGCAGAAGGGAAAATGTTTGTCAAGATAAAACGCCGGCCAGCGAGGGAGTCGAATTTTCAATCTTCCGGCCGAACGGCCCGAGCCCATGTGAGAAGCCGCCGTCCATGGCCGAAGGAGGATGTGCCATGTCATCCACGAACCGTTGTCTCTGGGTCGAATGCCGGGAGCGGGTGTGTACGCTGACCATCAATCGGCCGGAAACGAAAAATGCGCTGAGCCTTGAGCTGGCGGACGCCATGACGCGAACGCTGGGGGAATTGTCCCGGCGGCCGGACCCGCCGGTGCTGATCGTTCGGGGGGCCGGCGATGCGGCGTTTTGCTCCGGGTTCGATATCCGCTCCCTTCCGGCCGGCGCCTCTCCGGCGGCCGGCCTGGAGCGTATCGGGCCGGTGGAGGCGCTCTTCCAGCACGTGGTCGACTACCCCATGCCGGTCGTCGCCATGATCAACGGCGCGGCCTTTGGCGCCGGCTGCGAGCTGGCGATCTGCTGCGACCTGCGGATCGCCGCCGACCACGCCGGCATGGGCATGCCACCCGCGCGGCTCGGATTGGTCTATCCCTGGACGGGCCTGCGGCGGTTCGTTCAGGCGATCGGGCTGACGAGCTCAAAGGAAATGTTTTTCACGGCCCGTACGTATCGGGGGAGCGAATTGAAGCGGATCGGGCTCGTCAACGAGGTCGTTCCGCGCCACGACCTCCAGGCCGTCACGAGCCGGCTGGCGGATGAAATCGCCGCGCATGCGCCGCTCGCCCTCAAGGGAATCAAGCGGGTGCTGAATCTCTTGCAGCAGTCGACGACGCTTCAGCCGGAAGCGGAACACGAAGCCCGTGCGCGGGTCGCCGAGACCCTGGCCAGCGAAGACCTGCAGGAAGGGCAGCGGGCGTTCATCGAGAAGCGGCCGCCGCGGTTCAAGGGGAAATAGGGGCGGCAATTCGGGATCGGGATTGACTTGTGCGCCTCGCTCCACGATACTGGCGGCGCCGGTCGGGAGCAGCTCCGTCGGCCACCATGCAGTCGCAGTCAGTGATCAAGAGGGATGCAAAAACCATAGGAGGAAAATTGTGAGAAAACGCGCCGTCATATCCGCAGACTGGATCAGGGAATTGATTCGCGATTTCATCGCTGGCTCGCCTTATAACACCATGAAGAACGAGAATGAAGATCGGGCCTGGGACGATGCGCTGGTCGGATTCGCTTCGGGCGCGGACCCGATCTGGCAGCAGTACAAGGAGTATGTCGGCCCCTTCCACTGGACCCCCTGGGAGGTCTTTTCCCAGCA
>JALOPB010000438.1 GCA_025454115.1 Desulfobacterales bacterium
CGCTGCCGGCGCCAGCCGGCAGCGCTTTTACACTTTCTTGAAGGCGCTCTGCGGGAAGAAGCAGTAGGGGCACTCCTCGGGCGGTTCTGCGCCGTAGTGAACATGGCCGCAGATCCGGCAGCGCCAGGCGGTGGTTCCCGGCTCTGCGTTGATGACGTCCTTTTCCCGGTGGACCGGCAGATCCTCGAGCGGGGGCATCACCGGGCCGAACCCGCCGCCCAGCACGAATCCGGAGATGATCAGCCGCTGGATCTCGCTGGTGCCTTCGTAGATCCGGAAAAGACGTGTGTCGCGCAGGAGCTTTTCGATAGGGAACATTTTGGTGTAGCCGTAGCCGGCGAAGACCTGCAGGGCCTCGTTGGCGACCTCCAGGGCCGCCTCCGTGGCATAGAGCTTGGCGATCGAGGCGGAGATGGTCGGGTCCTCTCCCTGGTCGGCTTCCCAGGCCGATTTCCAGACAAGCAGCCGGGATGTCTCCACCTTCTGGTACATGTCGGCGATTTTGTGCTGGATCGCCTGGAAACTCGCGAGCGGGGCGCCGAAGGCCTTGCGCCGCTTGGCGTAGTCGATCGCGAACTCCATGGCCGACCGGGCGGCGCCGACCGCAAAGGCGCCGATGGCCGGCCGGGTACGGGCGAAGGTTTTCATCGCGAGAACGAACCCCTCCCCGGGCGGGGCCAGGACATTTTCCTTCGGCACCCGGACGTTCTCGAAATGGATGCCCACGGTGTTGGATCCTCGCTGGCCGAGCTTGGGGATCCGCCCGCCGATCCGGACCCCCTTCCAGCCCTTCTCCACCACGAACCCGCAGATCCCGCTGTGCTTCTGCTCGGTATCGGCCGTGGCGAAGATGGACATGTAGTCGGCGATCCCGCCGTTGGTCACCCAGTACTTCGTGCCGTTCAGGATGTAGTCCTCGCCGTCGCGTGCGGCCCGGCAGCGGATCCCGGAGACGTCAGATCCCAGGGTCGGCTCCGATGTGGCGAAGCAGAAGAGCTTAAAGCCCGCGGCGACCTGCGGGAAGTACTTTTGCTTCAGCTCCTCGTTGGCCGACAGACGTAGGGGTTCCATTCCGAGGGAGCTGTCGAAAATAGAGGTGGCTAGCCCGGGGCAGGCCGCGGCGAGCTCTTCGGTGATGATCACGTTCTCGATCAGGCCGTACCCCTTGCCCCCGTAGGCCGCGGGGATGTCGGTGTTCATGAGGCCCGCCTCCCAGGCCTTGCGCAGGACCGGCAGGGGCGTGTCGTCGACGGCATCATAATGCCAGGCGACCGGGAGAATCTCTTTGAGCGCAAACTCCCGCGCCGCTTTTTGAATCTCCACCTGTTCGGGGGTGAGCTGAAAACCGAGCATGGAATGCACCTCCTGGGATCGGGATCGTTTTTGCGTGAAAGGGTGGGAACGGTTATAGCGAACAGCAACCTGCAATACAAGGCGATAGACAGCCCATCGGGGCCATGGTAATGAAGGCCCCTCACGCCGGGAGTCGTGCAGGCCCTCAACCGTTCGAAGTTCACTAGTGAAACCTTGGGCGAAATCCTATGACTCAACAGACTCAATAGACTCGAAAGACCCCATGCTGTCCACCTATATCAAACTGCTGCTGATGGCCCTCTTCTGGGGCGGGACCTTCATCGCCGGGCGGGTGCTGGCCCAGAGCGTCGGTCCTTATTCCGGCGCTTTTCTGCGCTTTGCGGTCGCATCGGCCTGCCTGGCGGCGATCATGCTGAAGCTGGAGCGGCATCCGGCCCGGCCCGCCGGCTGGCATCTCGCCCTCCTGCTGCTGATGGGAATGACGGGGATCTTCGCCTACAACGTGCTCTTTCTGAAGGGGCTCAAGCTGATCGAGGCCGGCCGGGCCGCCATCATTATCGCGAACAACCCGATCGGCATCGCGCTGATGGCGGCGATCTTCTTCGGCGAGCGGCTGAACATTCTGAAGGCGGCGGGCATCCTCGTGTCGGTCTGCGGTGCCGTCATCGTGATCACGCGCGGCGAGGCCGCGGCGCTTTTTACCGGCGGTTTCGGGCGCGGGGAGCTCTACATCCTGGGCTGCGTGGCGAGCTGGGTGGCCTACTCCCTGCTCGGCAAGCTCGTGATGGCGCGCCTCTCGCCCCTTGCGGCCGTTACCTTCAGTTCGGCGGCGGGCACCCTGTGTCTCTTCCCGGCCGCCCTCATGGACGGGCTTCTCGATGCCGGCAGTTATCCCCTCGCCGCCTGGGGCAGCATCGTCTACCTGGGGTTTTTCGGAACGGTCCTGGGCTTCGTCTGGTATTATGAGGGCATCCAGCGCATCGGGCCGGTGCGCGCCGGGCTCTTCATCAACTTCGTGCCGGTCTTTGCCGTGCTGCTCTCGGTGCTCCTCCTGGGCGAACCCCTTACCCTCTCCCTCATCGCCGGCGCGGCGCTCGTCTGCACCGGGGTGTGCCTCACCACGCTCGGCGCCTACCGCTCCTGAAGCGCCTTTTTCCGACAAGCCGTCGGCAGCTACGCTAATCTGCAATTCCCGGAATCGATACCTTTGATCTGCTAAACCAACCCTGGAATCGATACCTTTGATCTGCTAAACCAACCCTCTCTTCGACCAATGCAAGGTTTGGGCTGAGGCACGAAGTCCACCGCCCCGCCAATTGAAAAAGTTGCGCTTTTAGAAAGGTGATGAGTCGGATAAGTGTTTTATGGAACCGTGTTAGAACCTGTCAATGGATTTCGCAACCGACTTGCCCCCAAACAGCTAATTTTGTGGTATAAGCCAAGTTGGCTGGCCAGTGTTGCGCCTTGACTGGCTACAAGTGGCCG
>JALOPB010000439.1 GCA_025454115.1 Desulfobacterales bacterium
CTGTTCATCGCCCAGATCGCGGCCATCGTGCAGATCCTTGAGATGATCATCGATCGCTACTCGCCGGCCCTCTACACGGCGCTCGGCGTCTACCTGCCGCTCATCACCGTGAACTGCGCCATTCTCGGCGTCGCGCTGTTCATGGTCGAGCGCAACTATTCCTTCGCCGAAACCGTGGTCTACGGCGCCGGCTCCGGGGCGGGGTGGTGCCTGGCCATCATCGCCATGGCGGCCATCCAGAAGAAACTGCGCTACGCCGACGTTCCCAAAGGATTGCAGGGCTTCGGCCTGAGCATGATCGTGACAGGACTGATCGCGATGGGGTTTTTGGTGTTTGCGGGCATTTCCGTTTAGGTGGGGAAATGAGCGAGTACGTTCTGAGCATAGCGGTTTTCGGCGGGGTCGTGGTCTTTCTGGTGGGCATCCTCCTGCTGGTGGAAGCCCGGGTGGTGCAGAAAGGCAAGCGCGCCATCGTCATCAACGATGACACCGAAAAAACCATCAAAATCCCGGTGGGCCGCACGCTTCTGTCCGGGCTGGCGGAAAACGGCATCTTTCTGCCCTCCGGCTGCGGCGGCGGCGGGTCCTGCGGGCTGTGCAAATGCAAGGTCGAAGCCGGCGGCCGGGACATCCTGCCCACCGAGTTGGCCCACCTCACGCGCAAGCAGCGGCTGGAGGGCATTCGCGTGGCCTGCCAGCTCAAAGTCAAGGAGGACATGCGCGTCCGCATCCCGGATGAGATCTTCAACATCCGGAAATACAGCGCCACCGTGGTATCGAACGAAAACGTGGCGACCTTCATCAAGGAACTCATTCTAAGGCTCGAACCGGGTCAGGCGTTGAACTTCCAATCCGGCGCCTATGTCCAGATCGACATCCCCGCCTATCATGCCTCCTTCAAGGAGTTCAGCATTCCCGAAACCTACAAGGGCATGTGGGACCGCTACAAACTCTGGAGCCTGGTGGCGCGGTCCGAGGAGCCGGTCTATCGGGCTTACTCGATGGCCAACACGCCTTCCGAGGACCTGCTGCGCTTCACGATCCGCATCGCGACCCCGCCGCCCGGGGCCGGCGACGAGGCCCCGCCCGGTGTGGGGTCATCCTATGCCTTCAGCCTGAAACCGGGAGACACGGTCACCCTGAGCGGTCCCTTCGGCGAGTTTTTCATCAGGGAGACCCAGCGCGAGATGTGCTTCATCGGCGGCGGAGCCGGCATGGCGCCCATGCGCAGCCATATTTTCGATCAGCTGCTGCGGGTCCAGACCGGCCGGCGCATCACGTTCTGGTACGGAGCGCGGTCGACCAAGGAGATGATCTACGATGAGGAGTTCCGGGAGCTCGCCCGGCGTTTTCCCAATTTCACCTACACCGTGGCGTTGTCGGAGCCTTTGCCCGAGGATAATTGGAAGGGACCGGTGGGTTTCATCCACCAGGTCGCCAATGAGCTTTACTTGAGTTCGCACGAGGATCCGACGGAAATCGAGTATTACCTGTGCGGGCCGCCCATGATGCTGCGCGCGGTGGAAAGGATGCTGGACAGCCTGGGGGTGGACCCGGAGATGGTCGCCTACGACGAATTCGGCTGATGGATGGGACGACGATCGCATTGCTGGCAGGCGGATTTGTGCTGCTGATTCTCGGGGCGGAGCTTCTGGTGCGTGGGGCCTCGCGTCTGGCGGCGGCTGTGGGCGTGAGTCCGCTGGTCATAGGCCTGACGGTCGTCGCCTACGGAACCAGCGCGCCGGAGTTGGCGGTCAGCCTCCAGGCCGGGTTGGCCGGCAACCCTGAAATCGCGGTCGCCAACGTGGTCGGCAGCAATATCTTCAACGTGCTCTTCATCTTGGGCGCCTGCGCCGCTGTAAAACCGCTGGTCGTCAGCCGACGGCTAGTGCGTTTGGAAGTGCCGATCGTGATCGGCCTGTCAGCTCTGCTGCTGGTCCTTTCCCTGGACGGCCGGCTCAGCTCGGTGAACGGGGTGCTTCTGACCTTTGGGATCATCGCCTACACGTTCTGGATGATTCGCTCTAGCCGCAGAGAAAGAAGTGAACTTGACTCCGCCGCCTCGAAAACCGATTCAAGCCCTCCTCCCTCCCCCAAAACCGGCTTTATCGCTCTGCAGGCGACTTGGGTGGCAGCGGGTCTGACCTTGCTGGTATTGGGATCCCGCTGGCTGGTGACCGGCGCCGTCGTCGTAGCTCAACTCATCGGCGTCAGCGACGTCGTGATCGGCCTGACCATCGTGGCCGCCGGCACCTCGCTACCCGAAGTCTGCACCTCGCTCATGGCCACGATCCGCAATGAGCGGGACATCGCCATCGGCAACGTGGTCGGCAGCAATATCTACAACATCCTGATGATCATCGGTGTGTCCAGCCTGGTGACTCCGGGCGGTCTGAGGGTCGCCCCCTCCCTGCTCAACTTCGACATGGAGATCATGCTGGCGTCGGCCGTGGCCTGTCTGCCTGTCTTCTTCACGGGCTACAGCATCGCGCGCTGGGAAGGCTGGCTCTTTCTGGGGTGTTATGCCGCTTACACGGCCTA
>JALOPB010000104.1 GCA_025454115.1 Desulfobacterales bacterium
CGCCTGAGGCGCAGCCGTTCGTGTGCGTTCCAACACGCCGGTTCCCATCGGCGGCATCGCCGCTGGGTGCATCTGCGTCTGCCACTCGCGCAACAGGAGGTCGGACTGATTGAACCCCCGCCGCCGCAGACGCCGGCGGTGCAGCGGCACCGGCAACACGAGATCGACCGTCCGACCGACCCAGTCGCGGGCGAAGGTGTGCCACAGAAAGGTTCCCAACGGTGCGGCCAGCCGAGTCTTGCCCCGGTATTTGTAGCAGTGGATGATATCCACCGTCGATCGGTCGTAAACCAGAGCCGCCCGTGCCATGTGAAAGGGCGGTGCCCGCTCCAGGCAGCGCCCGCAGAGATGGTCCGCACCGACGCGGCTCTGGAACATGATGCCGCAGCGCGGACAAAGCGGTGATGACACCGGTGTCACCGCCGATCGGCAATCCCGGCAGAAGTAGGGTCGCAAGAGGTCCCCGTCGCCGGATGCCGGCGCCGGCTCTTCGGAACCGCTGACGGCGGCTGGAAGCAATCGGCGGCAATGCAGGCATCGGGCCGGGAACACCGCCGCGCGCAGCGCCTGCAGCGCGGCCATAACCTGCCGGCGCAGCCGCCCGTCACGCATCACCGCGCGAACCATCGGGCCCGGCAGCGCCGAGCGGTCGACGATCGACCCCGCGCTGGCGGCGAATTTCATATAGAGCAACGGCGGCGGCGGCGGACGCATTCAGGGAGTCGATCACGCCGGACTGCGGAATCGATACCATCAGGTCGCACGTTTGGCGAACCAGTGTTCGCAACCCCCGCTCCTCGCCTCCGATCACCAGCGCCAGCGGCAACCGCATATCGGCGCTGAAAATGGTCAGGGGAACCTGCCGATCCAAACCCGCCACCCAGCGCCCGCGCGATTTCAGATAATCGAGGCTGCGCACCAGGTTGGTGACCTGCACCAGACGGATATGCTCAAGGGCTCCTGCTGAAATCTTCGATACGGCCGGTGTCGGCCCGGCGCAGCGGTCCTTCGGTATGAGCACCGCCGCGACACCGGCACACAGCGCCGAGCGCACGATCGCGCCCAGGTTGTGCGGGTCCACAATGCTGTCCAGTACGAGGATCGGATCGGACCCAGCCGCTTCGGCCTCCTCCACGGCTCGGGAAAACTCCACGAAAGGATAGGCGGATGCCCGCAAGGCCACCGCCGGCTGCGCGCTGCCGCCGGACATCGCGGCCAGCCGCGCGGCGTCCAGCACCCGAACGGCCGCACCGCGTGATTCGGCCATCTTCAAAAGTCCCTGCAGGCGAATGGAATCGGCCTGACGGCGGTCGATATAGAGTTCCACCGGGACACGCCGGCCAGCTGCGAGGGCCTCCGTTACGGAGTGAACGCCATAAAGTATTTCAGTTTTCACGTGCCGAACGATTGGAGTTCAAAATGGTCATGAGCGTATCGATGGCCGTATCCAGGTCGTCATTCACAATGATGTGACGGTATCCGTGTCGTTGGTCCATCTCACGCCGCGCGTTGCGCAAGCGCACCTCGATGGCCTCCGGGCGGTCCGTTCCGCGAGTCCGCAGCCGCTGCTCCAGGACCTCCAGCGACGGCGGCATGATAAAGATGGTCACGCTTTCCGGAAAGCGCCGGCAGATTTGCTGCGCCCCCTGCACGTCGATGTCCAGCAGCACATCGCGGCCCGCGGCCCGCGCTTCCTCCAAGGCCTGCGCGGAGGTTCCATAATAATGGCCGTGAACCCGGGCCCACTCTGCCCAGCGCTCCTCCCGGATGCCCGCCTCAAACTCCTCCGCAGCAATGAACACATAATCGTGGCCGTTGCGCTCGCCCGCCCGGGGCGGGCGGGTGGTGAAGGAAATCGAATAGCCCAAGTCGGGCAAGCGGGCCAGCACCGCCTGCCGCAGGGTCGTCTTACCGGCGCCGGAGGGGGCCGACATAACGAAGAGACGACCGTTCCGTCCGAACGCTGCGCGCGGAAACCCGCCGGCCGTCGCCATCATGAAGCCGACTCGGCCCGCCGCGATGCGAAGTCCCAATGCGTCATCGTCCACCTAAAGCGGCTGTCGCACAGCCGCAGGCTCGCCGTCGGCGTCCTTGAGCACGGCGAATCGCTGCGAGATCGTTTCGGCCTGGATGGCGGAGAGCACAATGTGGTTGCTGTCCAGAATAATGATGGAGCGGGTGCGGCGGCCGTAGGTCGCGTCGATCAACCGCCGATCCTCCCGCGCCTCATCCTTCAACCGTTTCATCGGCGAGGAGTTCGGGGAGACGATCGCCACCACGCGGTCTGAAACCACCGTACTACCAAATCCGATGTTGAGCAGCGCTTGGTCCATCGATCCTCCCCCGCTGCGGTCGCCGGACGCCCGGCCCTGCGAGGACTCCGGCGCCAGCAGAGCCGCCTCATTCGACGTTTTGAATCTGTTCGCGGATTTTTTCCAGTTCAGTCTTCACCGCAACGATCTCATGGGCGGCCGCCGCATTTCCGATCTTGGATCCCATGGTATTGAATTCGCGGTTGAGCTCTTGCAACAAAAAATTGAGCTGGCGCCCGCCGGGCTCCACGGCGTCCATGATCGCCCGGAACTGCTGCAAGTGGCTTCTGGCGCGCACGATTTCCTCCGAAATGTCGCATCGGTCCGCTAAGATAGCTGTTTCCTGGGCGAGCCGCAACGCATCGATCTCGGCCCGCCCCTGGGTTAAGACAGACAGGCGCTCCCTCAGGCGGTCCTGATAGACGGCGGGCAGGCCCTCGGCGTGCCGAGCGATTTCAGCCAGAGCCTTCTCGATGCCGGCCAGCCGGTGGCGGAGATCCGCAGCCAATGCTTCTCCCTCGACCGTGCGCATGCCCTCCAGGCTCTCCAGGGCCTGAGCCACCCCCCCTTCGAGTAGCAACCCGGCCGCCGCCAAGTCGGCTGCCGGCTGAACGGTCCTAAGAATGCCGCCCGCACTCAGAACCTGCTCGAGTGTGACGGGGTCCGGCAGGCCCAATTCGACTTTGACTTGCTCCAGGACGTTCCGCACCGCTTGCGCGCGGGCCATGTCCGCCTCCACCCGTCCGCTGGTCGTGGCCGCGTCTTCAATGTGAATTTTAGCTTCGACGCGTCCGCGGGTCAACCGGCCCGCAATCAGCACCCGGGCCCGCTCCTCCAGATCGCTATAGCCGGGCGTCAGCCGCAGCGCCAGGTCCAAATGTCGGCTGTTATACGTACGAATCTCAACGAACAACGACCAGCTGCCGGAGGTAACCGACGCGGAAGCGAATCCGGTCATGCTTTTAATCATCGGAGCAGTCTCCTCGACTCCGGACGGCTGCGGACGCCGCTTTGAGGTCGTGTGCATATTTGCTGCGAACGGCGAGCAGAAAGCGGCGCAGCGGCGGATCGGCATAGTCGGGATACGTCCAAGGCAACGCCTGGAAGTCTCCCCGCTGATAGATCAGCGTGAGATCGGCATAGATTCCCTGCCTGAGGTAAATCCGATGGCTGTAGTTCTTTCCGGTGGCCAGCACCAACCGTTCGAGCGATAGGTAGCCGGGGTCTATGTTGACCCTGCGCCGGCCGTCCACGGCATACGCGCGCTCGATGGCATTGGTTGCCAGTTTTATATCCGGTAGCTGTTCTTGAGCAATCAATGTCCGAAACGCCAGCACCCGCCGGAATAATTCCGGTCCCATTTCCCTGGCATAATACGTCGTGTAATCGAAAGGCATCCACGCGCTCACCCCATCCAGCCGCCCAAACGCCGCCTCCAATTCGGCCGCCAGGAGCGCAAAACGGTCCCTGCGGGCCAGAATCAAACCGACGACCAGTTTGGCCGGCAGCGGCGGATGGGGAATGCTCATGCGACGGTCAATAAGAAGCGGCGATCAGCTATCGACCAACGGTTTGGCTTCTTCGATCAACATGATGGGAATGTCGTCGCGGATCTCGTAGACCAGCCGGCAGCGGTCGCAGATCAACCCGTCTTGGGCGGGCGTTAACCGAACCGCTTCCTTGCATTGCGGACAGGCGAGAATCTCCAGGAGCTCTGGATGGATCGTCATCGTCTCCTTCTCCCTAGTTGGATCATTGAACCGATTGCCCAATTTCCAATGCTTCCGCAGGCCGTTAGCCTCCGCTCAAGCGCTGTCGGCGCTTTCACCGAAAGAGGCCATCAATTCGGCCTCGGCCACCAGTTGATCTTCCACCAGGGCCCGACCCGCCATTTTGGCGACTTTCGATCGCATTTTCAGAACCCGCGCCTCGATGATCAACTGGTCGCCCGGCACGACCGGCCGACGAAACCGCACATGATCCATCCCCATGAAATAAATGATCGCCCCCGCCTGCTCAGGCCCCCGGCTCTCGCTGGCCAGAACGCCGCCGGCTTGGGCCATGGCTTCTACGATCAGAACTCCCGGCATGACCGGCTGGGCGGGGAAATGCCCCTGAAAAAACGGCTCGTTCATGGTCACATTTTTCAAGGCAACGATCGACTCACCCGGAACCATGGTGAGGATTCGATCGATCAAGAGAAACGGGTATCGGTGCGGCAAGCGCCGCATGATCGCCAGAATGTCCAGCATGGTCGCCATCGATTTCCTCCGTTGCAAGCGCACGAGGTCTGATTGCACCCCATCCGTCGTGGATGGCGGTATCGCCCGCCGGCCGCGCAAAGCGCTAGGGGCTGCTTTTCTTGCCGGACTTGGCGTTCAAATCCTGAATCAGCCGGTTGGTGATGTCCATGGCCGGCTGGGAGTACAGCACGCCGATATTGCTGACGATTAGGACATAGCCCTCTTTCTTGCCGATTTCGCCCACCAGGTCGCTGATGTCTTTCTGGAGTTGCCCCATCAAACGGCGTTCGAGATCCTGTAGATCGCCGCGGTATTTCTTCTGCAACGCCTGAAGATCACTGGCCTTGATTCGAAACTCCCGCTCCTTGTCCTCGCGCGTTTCCTTGCTCATGACCATGGCTTCACGCTGCAGGCGCTTCTCGAGTTCCTGGAGGTCGTTTCCCTTTTGTTTCAGATCCGCCTCCAGCTTGTCTCTCTGGGTCTTAAGCTCATTTTGGGCGGCCTTGCCGGCAATAGAGGTTTCGAGCACGGTTTGCAGGTTGACGACGGCGATTTTGGGTGCATCGGCACCGGCCGCCCGGCCGCCTGCGGTAACGCAACAGATGGCGACGGCCATCACGGTTAATGCTGTGGTGAGACGCATTGCGGTCCCCTTTCTTAATCGTATGGTGAAAATGGAATTGGTCAATTTCCGCTCAGCGCCCCCCCGGCGGGCGGGTTTAATGCGCTGGTTGCATGATTTGGTCAAAAGGCGGAGGCCATGGAAAATTCGAATCCCCCGCTGCTTGAATCGCCCGATTTCGGATCGAGCACGAAGCCATAGGCCAGGCGAATCGGACCGATCGGCGACAGCCAACGAATCTCCGGCCCGGCACTCTCGCGCAATTTGTTGAAGTCCCAGCTCTCATCCTGGCTATAGACGGCGCCCGTGTCAAGGAAGAGGATCCCGTAAACACCGGCTTCCTCAACCAACGGAAATTTGATCTCGAAATTGCCCTGAACAAATTTCTCCCCGCCGACCGGCGAGCCGTTTTCCTTCGGGGCCAAGTCGTCGCGGTCGAAGCCCCGCAAGGTGTTGATGCCGCCGAGATAAAACTTCTCATAGTCGGGCAGGTCCCAATTCGGGAGCTTGTTCACATACCCGGCCCGGCCGTGGGCCACGCCCACCAGCTTCCAGACCAGAGGGAAGTACCATCCGGTGTCGCCAACGATCTTGTTGAAACCGACATCCCCGCCGAGCCCCGCAAATTCGTATTCGATGCTGTGAACCGATCCGTCCTTGGCGTTGAACAGGCTGTCGCGCGAATCGTATCGGGGCATCAGCGTGATGCTGCTTTTGGTGTGCCGACCTGCGTCGAGCTGGATGGACTCAGCGGCGTCCTCCTGCACATTGCGAATATCGGTGAAATCATAGGTATAGGTCAGATGTCCGCGGATAAAGTCGTACAGCGGATAGCTGAACTTGAGCTTCCCGCCGATGCTGTCCTTGTGGTACTCGTCGAACTCATAATCCCACTTGTAAGCCTCGGCTCCGGCCGAAAGCGGTATATCAAATAGCCAGGGCTCCGTAAAGCTCAGGACATATTTCTGGGTCTTGGACCCCACCATGCCGCGCAGCCCGAGCGTCTGCCCGCGACCGAACAGGTTGCGTTCGGCGATGGAGGCGGTGACGAAGGCATTTTCTTCGCTGCCGTATCCCGCACCGAAGCTAAACGCACCGGTGCTTTTCTCGGTCACTTCGACGTTCATTTTCATGCGGTCGTCGGCGCTGCCCTTGGCGGTATCGACCTTGACGTTCTGGAAATAATCCAGTCGGTTCAGGTTGCGGACACCCCGCTTGAGGCGCTGGCCACCGTAAAGTTCCTCCTCGTAAACGCGCAGCTCGCGACGGATCACATTATCTCGGGTCTTCGTGTTGCCGCTGATCTGGATGCGCTCGAAATAGACCTGTTTGCCTCGATCGATCTGGAAGGTAACGTTGGCGAGCAGGTTTTCGTTGTCCTGATCCACTTTGGGGGAAACATCGGCGTAAGCATAGCCCTCGCTGGTATAGATATCGGTGAGGGCGAGCACATCGCTGCGCAGGGTTTCGCGGTTGTAAAACGGCTCCTTGGCGAGTTTGATTTTCTTCATCAGCTCTTCCTTGGGCAGGATCAGATCCCCGCTCACATCGATCTTGCCCACCTTGAAGCGCGGGCCCTCGCTGACCTTGAAGGTGATGAGGATGCCGTCTTCCTCGAAGTCCACTTGAGGTTCCCCGACCCGGGCGCGAATGTAACCGTTGTTGTGATAGAACGCGGTCAGCCGAGCGGCGTCCTGATTCAGGATTTCCTGATTCAGGTCCCCGGCGGAAGTGAACCAGGACAAAATGCTCTTTTCGGAGGTGGCAATCTCTTTTTTCAGTTTGCTTTCGGTAAAAGCGGCGTTGCCGGTAAAGAGGATCTTCTTGATGAGGATCTTGCTGCCTTCATCGATCTTGTATTCCACGTCGGCCTGATTGTTCTTCTGAGGCTGGATCTGGTAGCTGACGTTGACGTTATGATAGTTCTTCTCCTTGTACATTTCTTCAATCCGGCGCATATCGTTCCGCACCGTATAGACGTTAAGAATCGATCCTTTTTTCAGCGTGAGGCTTTTGCGAAGCTCCTCCTCATCGAAGACCACATTGCCGGCCAGCTGAATCGACCGGACCGTCGGCTTTTCGGTCACATTGAACACCAGGGCGATACCGTCGGCTCGAGGCTCGGCCTGGACCTGAACGTCATCGAAATACCCCATCCCGTACACGGACTTGAGGTCATCGGCGACGCTTTTGGCGAGAAAAACGTCACCGGCCCGAATCTTGATCACCCGGCGGATCGCATCGGTTTCAATGCGCTGGTTGCCTTGGACGACGACCTCGGCGATCTGCTGCCGTTTGAAAATCGTAAGCCCCATGTCACGGGCCAGCTTTTTGACAGCGCCGGGCAGGTTTTCAATTCCACGCCCGACGGCGGAGAAAACCCGGGCCGGCCGATCCCCGGCCGACGGCAGCAAGCGTGCATCCAGACTGAAATTCTGACCGATCCAGGTCAGGCTTCCGCGAACCACAAAGTCCGCTCCCGTCTGAATGGCCAACCTCGCCAGCTCCGTGTCCGTTTCCCCGGCCCGACCCCACGCCTCGGCGGTCTCCGCATCCAGGATGCGCGCGTTGGCTCCCTCTTCTTCAAACTGCTGTCGCATCGCGACGGGAATTTCATCCCGCAGATATGCCAGCTCCGCCGGGGCATGAACGGAAAATGGCATGACGATGACCCCGGCCGACGGCTGGGCACCAGCCGGATGTCCGCACCAAAGCGTGCCGGCAAAGACCGCCCATGTCAGGTGGAGTATCCAATAACCGGTTCGATTGCGAAAAATCATGCGCATAAACTCCTATCGCCAGATAGGGGGCGTCCGTGCCAAACCGAGCGCTTCGGCTGAACCGTTTCTGGCCGCATCACGGCACGGCCGACAGCCGGCCGTCCGTCAACGTCATCCGCCGGGACATGCGCGCGGCCAGGTCCAGGTTGTGGGTAACCACGACCAGCGTCATTCCAATTTCCCGATTGAGCTCGATCAACAGCTGATGGATCTGTTCGCTGTTGGCCCGGTCCAAATTGCCCGTGGGCTCATCGGCCAGAAGCACCGGCGGCTTGAGCAGCAGCGCTCGCGCCAGGGCCACCCGTTGTTGTTCGCCGCCGGAAAGCTTGCCAACCCGATATCCGATGCGGTTCTTCAATCCGACCCGCACGAGGATTTCGCTGGCGGCCGCCGCCGCTTTCGGATTGCTCCACCCCTGAATGAGGGCCGGCATCATCGTGTTCTCCAGCGCACTGAACTCGGGAAGCAGATGATGGAACTGAAAAACGAACCCGATGCATTCATTGCGAAATCTTGCCAGACGATCCTCCGAGTAATTGAAAAGGCTTTCATGGTTGAATTGCAGACTGCCGCTGTCCGGGCGATCCAGCGTCCCGAGAATGTGCAGCAGCGTTGACTTTCCGATCCCGGAAGCGCCGATGATGGCCAGGGTTTCACCCGACCGCAGATCCACATCGAGATCCCGCAGGATCTCCACCTCGGTTCCGCCGTTCCGGAATCGTTTGCACAGCCCGCGGGCGCTGATGAGATCGGAGCGCTGCA
>JALOPB010000105.1 GCA_025454115.1 Desulfobacterales bacterium
GCTGCGCACGTCGAAACGGGGGGTCCGCACGAATCCCCCGTCCACCACCACGCGGATGCCCTCGATGGTCAGGCTGGTCTCGGCGATGTTGGTGGCCAGTACGATCTTGCGGCGGCCGGCCGGAGCAGGTGCAATGGCACGGTCCTGCTCCTCTTTGGACAGGTTGCCGAAGAGCGGCACCAGGATCCATTCGCCGCTGAGGCCTGCGGAGGCCAGCATGGCCAGCACCCGGCGGATCTCCGCCGCCCCGGGCAGGAAAACAAGAATGCTGCCCTCCTCGCTGCGGGCAGCATCGAGGACGGCCTCGGCGACGGCCGCCTCCAGCGACCGGTCGCTGCGCCGGCCGACATAACGGGTTTCGACCGGGAATTGCCGGCCCGCGCAGGCAATCACCGGTGCGCCGCCCAGCAGACCGGCCACCGGTGCAGCTTCCAGGGTCGCCGACATCACGAGCAGCCGCAGGTCGGCGTTCAGAACCCCCTGCAAGTCCAGACACAGCGCCAGCCCGAGATCGGATTCCAGGTGTCGCTCATGAAACTCATCGAAGATTACCAGACCGACGCCGCTCAGCCCCGGATCGCTCTGCAGCATGCGCGTCAGGACCCCTTCGGTCACCACCTCGATCCGCGTCGCCCGTCCGACCTGTGTATCCATGCGGACCCGGTAGCCCACGGTCGCGCCGACCGATTCGCCCAAAAGCTCGGCCATGTGCCGAGCCGCCGCCCGTGCCGCCAGCCGACGCGGCTCGAGCATCACGATCTTGCGGCCCTGCAGCCAGGGCTCGCCCAACAGCGCCAGCGGCACGCGGGTAGTCTTGCCGGCACCCGGCGGGGCTTGCAGGACCGCCCCACGCTCGGACCTCAGTGCCGCCCTCAGCTCATCCAAAATGGCGTCGATGGGAAGTGTCGTCACCGATGCAACCGATCGCCTTTTCATGTTCGACCCAAATATGTTCAGGCTTCTTTACGAGGTCATCAAGCTTGACCTCTAGCACAGATTCCGCGCCCGGCCAAGCGCCAGTGCTTTCGTCGATGGAAGGCACCCCTCCGTTCTGAACAGCGCCAAGGGCCCTTGGCATTTGTTGTGAAAATCCAAACTTGAACTTGAGATTTGCACAGACATCGGTTATCCTACGGCTATGGTCGTTCGAGAAATAGCAGATGAACTGAAAGCGGCCGCCCGTGAATTTCCGGTCGTCACGGTGTTCGGACCGCGTCAGTCTGGCAAGACCACTCTGGCCCGGATGACGTTTCCAGAAAAACCTTATTATTCCTTGGAGGAGCCTGATATCCGTCTGGCGGCGGGAAAAGACCCTCGCGGGTTCCTATCCCGAGTACCTCAGGGAGCCATCCTGGATGAAATCCAAAGACTCCCCGAGATGCTCTCCTACATCCAGGGTATCGTCGACCGCAACCGAAAATCCGGCCAGTTCATCCTCACGGGCAGCCATCAGGCCGAGATCAGCCAATCCGTAAGTCAGACCCTAGCTGGACGCACCGCCGTTCTGACCCTTCTTCCGTTTTCTTTGTCCGAACTGAGCGCCTATCCGCTAAATCGGAGCGTCTTTGACCTGATTGTAACCGGTGCTTTCCCCAGAATTCATGAAGAGAGGATCGCGGCAGCCCGTTTTTTCAACAGCTATATCCAAACCTATGTCGAACGCGATGTCCGCGCCATCATCAACTTGAAAGACCTGCGCCCGTTCCAGCAGTTTCTCGTCCTTCTGGCCGGCAGGATTGGCCAGACGGCGAATTACACCTCCCTCAGCAACGATGTGGGCATCTCACCCACCACCGTGAAGAACTGGATCAGCGTCTTAAAGGCCTCCTTTGTGGTATTCGAGCTTTCGCCTTTCTTTGAGAACGTTGGCAAACGGGTAATGAAGTCGCCCAAAATTTATTTCACCGACACAGGCCTTGCCGCCAATCTCCTCGGCATCGATACGGCGGAACAGGCTGAAAGGGACCGTCTGCGCGGCGCCCTTTATGAAAACCTGGTTATTCTGGAATTTCTCAAGGCCCGGGTAAACCGCGGCCGGCGACCCGATTTGTATTTTTTCCGGGACTCGCATGGAAACGAAGTGGACCTGCTCATCCGGCAAGGCAGCAGGCTCGTCCCGATTGAGATCAAGTCGGCAGCCACCTTCACTTCCGGGTTCATGAAGGGTATCGAGCGCTTCCGCGAACTTTTGCCCCGACGGGCCACCGCCGGTTTCGTTCTCTATAATGGGGCCGAGCGCTTTACCGTAAAAGAAACGCAAGTGCTGAACCCTATCGAGCATGGCTCTGAGGAAAATCTTTTTTCTCTCTAGCCGGAATATGTCCAGATCTCTGTTTCGTATGACTGGGAAATGGGGTCGGGAGGGGTAAAAAGAGAAACTCTATCTGCAGAAGTAGGAGATGGACTATACATGGCTCGAAACAATGAACTTAAAAAACCCTGTGGGCGGCGGCGGACAAGCTCCGTTCGAACATGGATGCCGCCGAGTACAAGCATATTGTTCTCGGCCTGATCTTTCTGAAATACATTTCGGATGCCTTCAGTGACCTGCACGAGCAACTCAAGGCTGGAGAAGGGGAATTTGAGGGCGCTGATCCGGAGGACGCCGATGAATACCTGGCCCACAACATCTTTTTCGTACCGGAAAAGGCCCGCTGGCAATACTTGCAGGATCGTGCCAAGCAACCGGAGATCGGCAAGTGGCTCGACGAGGCCATGGACGACATCGAAAAGATCAACCCCTCGCTGAAAGGTGTGCTGCCCAAGATCTATGCCGACCCGGAGCTGAATAAGCAGCGCCTGGGTGAACTCATTGATCTCATCGGCGCCATCGGATTCAACCAGAGCGGCCACCAGGCCAAGGATCTGCTGGGGCGGGTGTATGAATATTTCCTGGGTCAGTTTGCCGATGCCGAGGGCAAGAAGGGCGGCCAATTCTACACTCCGGCGAGCATTGTCAGACTCCTGGTCGCCATGCTCGAACCCTACCATGGCCGGGTTTATGACGGCTGTTGCGGCTCGGGCGGCATGTTCGTACAGAGCGAACGTTTTGTGGAGGAACATCAAGGCAATATCAAGGACCTCTCCATCTATGGCCAGGAATCAAACCCTACCACTCTGCGGCTGGCCAAAATGAACCTGGCCATTCGCGGCATCGATGCCAAAATAGAGCTGGGCGACACTTTTCTTGCCGACAAACACAAGGACCTGAAGGCCGACTTCATCCTCGCCAATCCCCCCTTCAACGTCAGCGACTGGAGCGGCGAGCATCTGCGCGACGACCTTCGCTGGAAATACGGGGTGCCGCCGGTGGGCAACGCCAACTATGCCTGGCTGCAGCACTTTGCCCACAAACTCAGCCCCAGCGGCACCGCCGGCATTGTGCTGGCCAACGGAAGCATGAACTCCAACTCCGGCGGCGAGGGCGAGATCCGGAAGAACATGATCGAGGCAGGCCTGATCGACTGCATGGTGGCCCTACCGGCTCAGCTCTTTTACAACACCATGATTCCCGCCTGCCTTTGGTTTTTGGCCCGCAACAAGGCCAACGGCAAATTCCGCAACCGCTCCGGCGAAATCCTTTTTATCGACGCTCGCAAGCTCGGTTCCATGATCAATCGCCGCAATAAGGAATTTTCGGACGACGACATCGCCCTGATCACTGACACCTACCATGCCTGGCGCAATATCGACGGCCTATACGAAGACAAACCCGGCTTCTGCAGGGCGGCCCCCCTGGACCAGGTCCGGAAGAACAACCATGTCCTCATGCCGGGCCGCTATGTCGGCACCGAGACAGAGGAGGATGACGGCATTCCCTTTGATGACAAGATGAAGGCTTTCACCGCCAAGCTGGCGGATCAGTTTGCCAGGGGCAGAGAGCTGGAGATGTTGATCCGCGAGAATCTGAAAGGGATCGGCTATGAGTTCTGATCGGGTCTTTTACGGCGATCTTCTGGCCGAGATCAAGGACCGGATCCGTCATGGCCAGACCCGGGCGGCGCTCTCGGCCAACGCGGAGATGATCGCCATGTATTGGGACATCGGCCGCATGATCCATCAGCGCCAGAAGAAAAAAGGCTGGGGTGCGGGCGTCATCCCCCGGCTGGCTGTCGATCTGAAGAACGAGCTTCCCGAAGTCAAAGGCTTTTCGGAGCGAAATATCAAACGGATGTTGGCATTTTTCCGTGAATATCCTGGGTTGGTAATTGTGCCACAGCCCGTGGCACAATTGGGCGACACGGAAACCCTGATAAAGAAAGTGCTACAGCCTGCGGCACAATTACATAAAAGGAGTGACCCCCCAATTTTGCAACGGCTCGTTGCACAAATTCCCTGGGGCCACAATATCGTGCTGATGGAGAAGGTCAAGGACCTTCCCACCCGCCTCTGGTATATGCACCAGACCATCGAACAAGGCTGGAGCCGGGATACGCTGGCAGCTATGATCAAGAGTAAGGCCCACGAGCGACGGGGAAAAGCGGTCAGGAGGATGGGGCCGGGCCACGGCAAGTATTCGATATTAGGATGATTAGGCCTAAAACGCCCACCCAAATCTGACCTATATCGAGTTTTTTGAGGGCAAAAAGGACGATATTGCCGAGAAGCCATGGCAAGAGCGAAGCGGCACTACATTCCCGGTTATATCTGGCACATTACTCATCGATGCCATAAGAGAATTCGGAAATATTTTGCTGATCAATTGGATATTTTTAAAATAGTCAGCAATATATTGCTATTTAAAAAATTGCGCTTGACCTATTATTTTATCAGTAATATATTACTTATTAATATTATAAAATTAATTTAATAAGCAAAAAATGTTTTATAAAATCGAATTTTCAGCAGCAACGAGTGCTCAGATCGAAGCTGCCCTGTGCAAGCGCTTGGAAAGCATAAGGCTTTCTCGTAACATAACTCAGGCACAACTTGCTGCGGAAGCCGGTGTTTCGCCAAGAACCATCGGTCGGCTTGAGAAGGGCCAAGGTGTTTCCATGGATACCTTCATTCGGATTATGATTGCGCTGAGCATACACCAGAACCTTGAAGCTCTGCTGCCGGATCCGACTGTAAGGCCAATCGAACGGATTGGCATGGGCGCTGGAGAGCGTAAACGCGCACGCCATCCTAAATCTCGCCATACCAAAGATAGTGATGGGCTCTCGACCTGGTCGTGGGGTGACGGCGAGGACAACGATGACCAATGATGCACGCGTCGTTCTCTGGGGCAGTGTCATCGGTGCCGTCACTTGGCTTGAGGACAGGGAAATTGGAATCTTTCAATACGCGCCCGACTTCCTGCGCAGCGGGATTCAGCTGTCACCGCTCATGATGCCGCTTCGTGAGTTCCCCTATGAGTTTCCGGTGCTTGCGCGGAACACTTTCAAAGGGTTGCCGGGATTGGTTGCCGATTCACTTCCAGACAAATACGGTAATGCGATAATCGACGCTTGGCTTGCTTCACAGGGACGAACCGCAGAGAGTTTCCATCCAGTGGAACGTCTGTGTTATGTCGGCAGTCGTGGCATGGGGGCTCTCGAGTATCAGCCAGCCACTCTCGGGCCTCCCGCCAGTAAGCGATCAGTTGAGGTCGCAAGCCTGGTCGGCCTGGCAAACCAGATCCTTGCCGAGCGTGCCAGATTCGGTGGCATTTTTTCCGGTGGCGATGACCGAGAAGCAATCAATGATATTCTCCGGGTCGGGACTTCGGCGGGCGGCGCCAGAGCCAAGGCGATTCTCGCTTGGAATAATGAAACCAACGAATTTAGGTCAGGCCAAGTCGACGCCGGAGAAGGTTTCGAATATTGGATAATGAAATTTGATGGAATCACCAGCAGTAGCGATGCAGAAGTTACCACCCCGAAGGGCTACGGCAAGATCGAGTATGCCTATCATCTAATGGCCGTCGAGGCCGGTGTCGAGATGATGCCGTGCCGCCTTCATCATGAAGGTGGCCGTAGCCACTTTATGACGAAAAGATTTGATAGGTCTGCGAACGGCAGGAAATTGCACATGCAGTCCTTGGGGGCTATTGCGCACTATGACTACAGGCAACCGGCGAGCTACTCGTATGAACAGGCAATCCAAGTCATTCGGAGGATGGGTCTTTCTCGAAAGGACATGGATCAGCAGGTGCTGCGCGCGGTCTTCAATATAGTCGGTCGCAATTGTGATGATCACGTTAAGAACATCGCCTTCCTCATGAATCGACGGGGTGAATGGCGCCTCTCGCCAGCGTTCGACATTTCCTACGCGTGGAACCCAAGTGGGGAGTGGACGAGTCAACACCAAATGAGCGTGAATGGTAAAAGAGATGGATTTGAACGAGGGGACTTAATCTCCCTCGCCAAGGCGGCTGACATCAAGAAAGCACGCACAGACCAGATGATTCAACGCGTCATTGAAGTCGTACGCCGTTGGCCAGACTTCGCCGGCAAAGCTGGGGTCAACGATGAACAGGCCATGAAAATACAGGCCAGGCACCGCACAACCCTATGATCCGCTATGGAAAATTTGCATCGCGTTCACCGACGACGATGCCGATAAGCATGGCTCGTACGAATCGTTGACGAGTCCGGAGAGAACTATCTGTGCCCAGCAAAATTATTCACTCAAACCGAGCTGCCACAGCGGTTGCATCGTGCGGCCCTCAATGCAGCATAGCGGATGTCTGCTTTACAATACCCGTTGAGGCCTGTTTAACCACCGTACCTACTTTAACAGACCGTCGCCGGTGAGAGTCGGCCGACTTTCCTCCGAAAATTTCCCTTTGTAATGCCTTAAAAAACCCGTGAGCCCACCATATCATTTTCATCCTTGATTTTAAGTTTAACTTAATTTAGCAAGGTCACTTCAGCTAAATTGACACGGTCGCTCTTCGGCCCGATCACCGCATCCAAAATAGGAGGAGAACCATGCCCAGACGCACGGACATCCGCAAGGTGTTGATCATCGGCTCCGGACCGATCGTGATCGGCCAGGCTTGCGAGTTCGACTATTCGGGCACCCAGGCCTGCAAGGCCCTTCGTCTGCTGGGGTACGAGATCGTGCTGGTCAACTCCAACCCAGCCACCATCATGACCGACCCGGGCATGGCGGACGCGACTTACATCGAGCCCCTCAATCTGCAGGTCCTGACCGAAATCATCGCCGCCGAACGGCCCGATGCCATTCTGCCCAACCTGGGCGGGCAGACGGGGCTGAACCTTTCCTCGGAGCTGCACCGCACCGGCGTGCTGGACCGTTACGGCGTCAAGGTCATCGGCGTCAATGTGGACGCGATCCAACGCGGTGAGGACCGCATCGCCTTCAAGGAGACCATGACCCGGCTCGGCATCGACATGCCGCGCAGCCAGGCTGTCACCACTCTCGAAGCGGCCGAGCGGGTGGCGGCCGAACTGGGTTACCCCGTGGTGATCCGCCCGGCCTACACCATGGGCGGCACCGGCGGAGGCCTGGTCTACAACGCCGAAGAGCTGCGGATTATCGCCGGCCGCGGCCTGGCCGCCAGCCTGATCCACCAGGTGCTGGTGGAGGAATCCGTACTCGGCTGGGAAGAGCTCGAACTCGAGGTGGTCCGCGACGCCAAGAACCAGATGATCACCGTGTGCTTCATCGAAAACGTGGACGCCATGGGAGTCCACACCGGAGACAGCTACTGCACCGCCCCCATGCTCACGATCGACCCCGAGCTCCAGCAGCGCCTCCAGGACTACTCCTACCGCATCGTCGAAGCCATCGAAGTCATCGGCGGCACCAACATCCAGTTCGCCCACGACCCCAAGACCGGCCGCGTGGTGGTGATCGAGATCAACCCGCGCACCTCGCGCTCATCGGCCCTGGCCTCGAAGGCCACCGGCTTCCCCATCGCACGCGTCTCGGCGCTGCTCGCCGGCGGCCTGACCATGGACGAGATTCCTTACTGGCGTGACGGGACCCTTGAAAAATACACCCCCTCCGGAGAGTACGTCGTGGTTAAGTTCGCGCGCTGGGCGTTCGAGAAGTTCAGGGGCATCGAGGACCGTCTCGGCACCCAGATGCGGGCGGTCGGCGAGGTCATGAGCATCGGCAAGAACTACAAAGAGGCCCTGCAGAAGGCCATTCGCAGCCTCGAGACCGGCCGCTACGGGCTGGGATTCGCCAGGGACTTCCACGAGCTGACCCTCGACACATTGATGGCCCGCCTGGCCGTAGCGACCAGCGAGCGGCAGTTCCTCATGTACGAAGCCCTGCGTAAAGGCGCCGATATCCAGGCGCTCCACGAGCTGACCCATATCAAGCCCTGGTTCATTCAGCAGATGAAGGAGCTGGTGGACCTCGAGGAACAAATCCTCGCCTGCCGCGGCCGGGGCCTGCCGGACGATTTACTGAAGCGAGCCAAGCGGGACGGTTTTTCCGACCGGTACCTGGCTCAACTGCTGGGGATAACGGAGGCCGATCTCCGCGGCCGCCGCATCCGCCTCGGCGTGGTCCAGGCCTGGGAACCGGTGCCGGTCAGCGGGGTGGAAAACGCCGCCTACTATTATTCGACTTACAATGCGGCCGACCGCGTGCCGGTCAGCGGCCGCAAAAAGATCATGGTGCTGGGCGGCGGCCCCAACCGCATCGGTCAGGGGATCGAGTTCGACTACTGCTGCGTACACGCCGCCCTGGCCATCCGCGAGGCCGGCTACGAATCCATCATGGTCAACTGCAATCCGGAGACGGTC
>JALOPB010000440.1 GCA_025454115.1 Desulfobacterales bacterium
CCTGCGTGAAAAGACAGTCCGGTCGGGCCACCCCGCCGGCCAGCATGGCGTCGGCGCGGCCGGCTTGAAGCTCGTCGCAGGCTAGTTTGACCGAATACAAGGACGAGGCGCAGGCAGCATCCAGGGTGTAGCTTCCGCCGCCCAGTCCGAAGGCACCGGCAACGATGGCCGCCGGCAGGCTCGCCACCCGGCTTCTGAAATAGCGCGTGCGATCGGGCTTTCGCGGAAGAGACGGCGCGAACGGCTTCCCCGTAACACGGCTTTCTAAGATCGGGCCGATGATCTCCCGCGTCAGAGCCGAGGAGGCGTCGGTGGGCAGCACCAGGGCGGCCAGGATGACACCGGTGCGCCGGCGGTTCAATTTGGGCGCCGCGTTGCCCGAAAGAGCGTCGCGGGCGGATTGCAGAGCCGCTCGGTGGAGCGGATCCAGAGAGGCAGCCAGATCAGGCGGCAGGTCCAGACCCTCGGGATCCAACTCGAAATCCGGCAAGAGGCAACAACGGCTGGAATAAGCCTTGTCGGGCTGAAGCCCGCTGCTGACCATGACCTGCGGGGGAGCGATCCAGCGCTCCGGATGGACTTCGGCGGTGGCACCGGTCTTGGCGCAGATGTGCGACCAAAAGTCTGCGATGCCTCGCGCTCCCGGGAATAGGCCGGCCATGCCGACCACCGCAATCGGGTCAGAAAAAGCCATTATCCGAGAAAATCCTCTGCACTCCGCAGCGGATCATGCGGAATGAAATCCCCCGTCGCTCCCCTGCGGAGAGGGTCGGGGGATTTGAAAATCGATATGATATCCATTCCGGTTAATAGATGAAAACATGTCGGCGTGTCAATGGAACAACCGCCGTAAGAACCTCTGGAAATCATACCAGATGCCGATGAAGCCCGATCTTATGCGGCGGTTGGGGCCGTTCAGGACTTCCGGCGCCGTTACCGGTAGGCGGAGGCTTCCGCAGCGCGGGCGAGGATCGCCTTGGCCGGAATCAGGCCGGTGGCGGCGGCCGAGACGATGTTGCCGGCAACGCCGGGGCCGTCGCCGGCAACATAGAGGCCGGGGATGGAGGTCTCGAGCGCCTGGCTGGTCTCGATTTGAGTGGCGAAGAATTTGATCTCAGGGGCGTAGAGCAGGGTTTCGTCGTTGGATACCCCCGGAATGACCTGATTCAGCTTGTTCAATCCCTCGATCAGGTTGGTGAGGATGCGCTCCGGAAGGGCCATGGCGATGTCGCCACAGACAACGTTGGTCAGGGTCGGACGGATGTAGCCCTTATGGATGCGGTTCCAGGTGCTGCGGCGCCCCCGCGTGAGGTCTCCGAAACGCTGTAGGATGGGCTTGCCGCCCCCGATCAATGTCGCCAGACCGCCGATCGCTTCGCCGTAGGACTGGTTATCGGTCACCGGCTCGGTCAACACCACCTTGGATAAAAACGCAAAATTGGTGTTCTCCGATTTGTGATCCCGGAAGGCGTGGCCGTTCACACAGACGAAGTCGCTGTAATTCTCTAGAGAGACATATCCGCCCTTGTTGGTGCAGAACGTGCGGGTGAGGTCGTCGTATTTGGCAGTTTGAATGAAAAACGTCGGATCGTAGATCACGTCGCAGAGATCCTGCATGATGTCGTTGTGGACTTCGACCCGCACCCCGACCTCGATGCCGCGCTGCCGGAGGCCCAGGCCGAACTTCTGCGCGATCGTTCCCATCCAGTCGGCGCCGACCCGCCCGGGCGCCAGGATCACCTGCCGGGCTGCGAAAGTCCTGCGGCGGGTGGCGACACCGGCCGCCCGGCCCTTGTCTACCAGAATGTCCTTCACTTCCTCCGAAGTGCGGATCGTGACCCCTTTGGCATGCAGGTGATCGGCGATGGCGGCGATGCGTTCCGGAAGGCGGTCGCTGCCGATATGCTTCTGGCGAATGATGAGCAGATCGATGCCGAAGCGCTTGGCGTGCTTGCGGAGATCTCGGGCGCGCTCCATGTCGGTGGGGAAGACCGGGCCGTCCATTTCAAACCGGTTGAAAACCGTCTCGGTTTCGGCGATCAGGGCCTCGGCAGCCGACACGGGCATAAACTGGGAGAGGTCGGTTTTACCCAGCTTGTGGATGAAGTTCAGCTTGCCGTCCGAAAACAGACCGGCGCCGCCGATGCCGCTCAGGATATCGCACGGCTTGCACTTGAAGCATTCCCGGTAGTCGTTGATCCGGCAGCGGCGTTTGAGGGGGCTCTTGCCTTTTTCGATGATCAGCACGCGCAGGTCGGAATTTTCGCACAGGTGGTAGGCCGCAAATAGGCCAGCCGGACCGGCTCCCACCACAATGACGTCGTAATCATCCTTGCGCGGCGCCATCTTTTCCTCCTCGACTAGTCGGCAGCGTTTCGCCGAAACCGGAACCGTGCTGCGTTCTTACGAAATACGGTGGGACCAACTCGTCCCCCGGCCGGACATGAACCACGGGCGGTTTCCCGGAGGCTCAGGCGTCGCCCTTGGTGAGAGGGGTGGATTTGAACTCGGGCGTCTGGTTTTTTTCCTGAG
>JALOPB010000004.1 GCA_025454115.1 Desulfobacterales bacterium
CCTAACCTTGATTTAGGAAGCAGCCATGGAATTCTTCAAGATTCGCTTCGGCAACGACCTGGACGAGTTGTCCTCCAAGTTTGAAAAGACCCTGGAAGACATGCTGGGGATCAGCCCGTCCTTCACGCTCTCCGAACGTGCCTGGCGCCCGCCGATGGACATGTATGAAACGCCGACTGAAATCGTCATCCGGGCGGAGATCGGCGGGGTGGACCGGGAGGACCTTGAGGTCGAGATCAGCAGCAAGGCCGTACGCATCCAGGGCAAGCGGCTGGCGCCGGCCTCCGACAGCAGCTGCACCTATCGCTTGGCCGAGATCCAGTATGGCCGGTTCGAGCGCATCCTCTTCCTGCCGAATCCCATCGATCCGGACAAGGTCAGCGCCGCCGCCAAGAATGGATTGTTGGAGATCCGGCTGGTCAAACGGCCGATGGACCAGACGTACAAAGTGCCCATATCCAGTGAATGACTCGCCGTATCGAAAAGCGTCCAATTCCAATGTCGTGCACATTTTTTCTGCGGAAGTAATTATGGATTCGGAGGTAGACATGACTGAAGAGAAATCGCCAGAAGCCGCTCCTGCGAACAAGCTGCCCGATATGTTGCCCCTTTTGCCCGTCGTCGATTCGGTCCTGTTCCCCAAGATGGTAACCCCATTGTTGGTCATGCAGCCGGATTCGGTGCAGCTGATCGACGAAGCCATGTCGCGCGACCGCATGATCGGCATGGTCTTCGCCAAATCCGACCCCACTCAGGAGGGACCGCCGAAGCCCGAAAATTACGCCGCCGTCGGCACCAGCGCCATGATCCTGAAAATGGCCAAAACTCCTGAAAACCGAACCCAGTTGTTGGTTCAGGGACTGGGGCGCTTTCGGATCAAAAGCCTCATGCAGGCTGAAGGCAAGGCCTTCTTTCAGGCCGAGGTCGAGCATTTGACCGAAGACGCCTCGCAGAATACCGAGATCGAGGCCTTGATGAGCAACATCGTGAATCTCTTTGCACGCGTGGTGCAGGCCTCGCCGACACTCCCTGCCGAAGTCGTCTACATGGCGCAGTCGATCAAGGAGGCCGGCACGCTGGCGGACATGATCGCCTCCTCCCTCAACGCCACGGCGGAAGAAAAGCAGAAGGTGCTCGAACTCCAGCCGGTGGCCGACCGGTTGAAGGAAGTCACGCGCATCGTGAACAAGCAGCTGGAAATCCTGGAGCTGGGCAAGAAGATTCAGGACCAGGTCAAGGAAGACATGGATAAGAAGCAGCGCGAGTATTATCTGCGCGAGCAGCTCAAAGCCATCAAGACCGAGCTGGGCGAAAAGGATGAAGCCACCGCCGAGGTTGAAACGTATCGCGCCAAGGTCAGCGAGGCCAACCTGCCGCCCGAGGCCGCTAAAGAGGCGGAACGCGAGCTCGAACGGCTGGGCCGCATGCACCCGTCATCGGCGGAGTACACGGTCGCGACCACGTTTCTCGATTGGCTGACCGGCCTGCCCTGGCACAAAGCCACCGAGGACAACCTGGACATCAAGAAAGCCCGCAAGGTGCTCGATGACGACCATTACGGCCTCGAAAAGCCCAAGCGCCGCATCATCGAATATCTCGCCGTGCGCAAGCTCAAGCCCGATTCCAAGGGGCCGATTCTGTGCTTTGCTGGCCCTCCCGGCACCGGCAAGACCTCGCTCGGCCAGTCCATCGCCCGCGCTCTCGGCCGCAAGTTCTACCGCATGTCCCTCGGCGGTGTGCGGGATGAAGCCGAGATCCGCGGCCATCGCCGCACTTATGTCGGCGCGCTGCCGGGCCGGGTCATCCAGGGCATCCGCCGCGCCGAATCCAACAACCCCGTTTTCATGCTCGACGAAATCGACAAGCTGGGCGCCGATTTCCGCGGCGACCCTTCATCGGCCCTGCTGGAGGTGCTCGACCCCGAGCAGAACCACTCCTTCCAGGACCACTATCTCGATGTGCCGTTCGATTTGTCCAAGGCCATGTTCATCGCCACCGCCAACATCCTCGACACCATCCCGCCGGCCCTGCGCGACCGCATGGAGGTCCTGCAGCTGCTGGGCTATACCGAGGACGAGAAGATTCATATCGCCGAACGGCACCTGATCCCCCGTCAGCGCTCGGCCAACGGTCTCTCCGCCGAGCAGATTGCCTTCACCCGCGGGGCGTTGCGCCACATCATCTCCGGATACACCCGCGAGGCCGGCCTGCGCAATCTGGAGCGCGAGATCGGATCCATCTGCCGCGGGGTGGCCAGCCGGATCGCCGAGGCGTCGATCACCTCCGAAATCATTAAAACCCAGCAGGTCACCAAGTATCTCGGACCGGTGCGCTTCAGCGCGGAAACCCGGGCACGCACGTCCACGCCGGGGGTGGTCACGGGGTTGGCCTGGACTCAGGTCGGTGGCGACATCCTCTTCGTGGAGGCCACCGCCATGAAGGGCAAGGACCGCCTCATTATGACCGGCCAGCTCGGCGATGTCATGAAGGAGTCCGCCCAGGCCGCCCTGAGCTTCATCCGCACGAACGCCAGCAAGCTGGGCTTGTCCAATGACATTTTCGAAAACCAGGACATTCACATCCACATCCCGGCCGGCGCCATCCCCAAAGACGGCCCTTCGGCCGGAGTCACCATCTTCACCGCGTTGGTCTCATTCCTCACCAAACGCCGCGCGCTCAGGGACCTCGCGATGACTGGCGAAATCACCCTGCGCGGACAGGTGCTGCCGGTGGGCGGGATCAAGGAGAAGGTCCTGGCCGCCCACCGTGCCGGGATCAGGACGATCATCCTGCCCAAAGAAAACCAGAAGGACCTGGAAGACATTCCGAAAAAAGTGCAAAAGGAGATCGCGTTTCACTTCGTTGATCGAATGCTGGACGTGCTCAAGCTGGCACTCGAAAAATAATCGCGCTGCCCCTTCCCGATGCCGATCGTCCTTCGCCGCGCAGGGATGCGGACCCGCGGGTCTCGCCGAGAAACCGGCTGTCGGCCGGCACCCGAACGACACCCGCACTCTTCACGAGGTCACTTCGATCACATTGTTTTCGCTTCCGAAGCAGTTCGGGCAACGCTCCAGATTGTGCGGGTCGTTGGACCATTCCCCGTCCACCCAGAATCGGTACTCATAGCGGCCCGGGTAGATCATGACCGTTTTCCGCCAAACGCCTTCCGCATCTTTGCGCATGGGATGAGTTTTCGGCTGCCACTGGTTAAAATCGCCCATCAGGATCACCTGGTTGGCCTCTGGCATCTCTATCGAGAATTCAATCCGTCGTCGTTTGGGAGCCGCTTTCTTCGCCTTTCGAGCCATGCTTCCGTCCTCCTTGTGCGCTATGTTCGATTTCTCTCATCGAGAACCCATTGTAATCCGATAATACGAAAATGACATCCAATTGACTGCATGGTGACTGCATAATGTTCGAAATATGTATCAATTAATCTACAATTTAGGAAACGAGAAAAGCGTTGCATTTGTGCATCATTCCGTTGAAAAAAGATCTTTGATTATTAGTCGAAAAACAGTATAATACGCCAGGAGAATTAGGAAAAAATTAGATTTATTGCATAAAACATTTTATTGACAACAACGATATTTTGTATTAACGTCAACATCCAAATACTATATGGAGGGGGCGAATTTGGCCTATCAACGCTGAATCGGCGCTAAACCAACCGACGGCACAAGGGAGGCAACCCACAAAAAACTAGCGTAAACAGTATACTCTGATTTTTTTCGTCCTTCAAGCTATTTAACTATTTATATGGACCTTTGGCGGGTCTGTGCGAAAGGAGATCCTCGATTCCCATGAAACAGGATGTGGTCCGGTCTCATGATTCTGACAGCCATGCTGCATCGGGATCAACCAGTGAGATAGCAGGTGAAAGCGATGAAGAGCCTCCTGGTTCATCCGGCTGTCTGGCAAATGTAGTCCCCCTGCCGGAAGTAACGCCGCGTTTCAGCGGTAAAGTTTCTGTTTTTCCAGCACCCAAATCACGATCCACACAAAGCCCCAGGGCTGCCGCGTTCCGCCGCGCCTTTTTCCCGTCCGCAACCGACAAGGAATGGACGGATTGGCAGTGGCAGATTCGCAACCGTGTACGCCACCTGGAGCAACTCGAACGAATGCTCACGCTCTCCGATCTCGAGCGCGCGGCTGTCGAGAAGATCCAATCCAGGCTGCCGGTCGGCATCACGCCCTATTTCATGAGCCTGCTTTCCAAGGACGACCCGAACGATGCCCTGCGCCGGACGGTGGTCCCCACGGCCGCCGAGTTCACTCAAACGCCCGGAGAGGCCGATGACCCGCTCGGCGAGGACGGCCAGAGCCCCGTACCCGGCCTCGTCCATCGCTACCCGGATCGCGTGCTGCTGCTGGTGCTGGACTTCTGCTCCACCTATTGCCGCTATTGCACCCGTTCCCGCGTGGTCGGCCATGGCGCCATCTACCCCAGCCGCTCACGCCTGGAGCGCGCCATCGATTATATCCGCTCCGCCACCTCGGTGCGCGATGTCCTGATTTCCGGCGGTGACCCACTGACCTTGAACGATGAACGGTTGAACTGGCTACTGTCCAGGCTGCGTGAAATCCCGCACGTCGAGATCATCCGGATCGGCACCAAGATCCCGGCCGTGCTGCCCCAGCGCATCACTCCGAACCTGGTGAGAGTCCTGCGGCGCTATCATCCGCTCTGGATGAGCCTGCACTTTACCCATCCGGCCGAGTGTACGCCCGAAGCCTACCGCGCCTGCGAACGATTGGCCAACGCCGGCATTCCGCTGGGTTCCCAAACGGTGTTGCTGAAGGGAATCAACGATTCGGTGGAGACCATGAAAGCGCTCTGCCATCACCTGCTGCGCATGCGCGTGCGGCCGTATTACATCTACCAGTGCGACCCGATCACCGGCTCCAGCCATTTCCGCACATCGGTCGAAAAGGGCCTTGAAATCATCCGGGGCCTGCGGGGTTTCACCACCGGATACGCGGTTCCGACCTATGTCATCGACGCCCCCGGCGGCGGCGGCAAGATACCGCTCATGCCCAATTATATCGAGGGCCGCGAAGGCGACGAACTGCTGCTTCGCAATTACTGCGACCAGGTCTATCGCTATCCGGACGTCGGAAGGGGATAAGTGGATCGTCGCCCCATGCGGATCGGCCTTACGTATGACTTGCGTTCCGAGTATCTCGCACTGGGATACTCGGAGGACGAAACCGCCGAATTCGACCGCGATGAAACCATCCACGGCATTGAGTCTGCCCTTTGGCGGCTGGGCCATGAAACCGACCGCATCGGCCACATCCGGCGGCTGGTGGAACGCCTGGCCGCCGGCCACCGTTGGGACCTGGTTTTCAACATCGCCGAAGGCCTGATCGGCATCGGCCGCGAAGCCCAGGTTCCGGCCCTGCTGGACGCCTACGGCATTCCCTACACGTTCTCGGACCCGCTGGTCATGAGCCTGACGCTGCACAAGGCCATGACCAAGCGGGTCATCCGCGATGCCGGCATCCCGACCTGCGCGTTCACAACCGTCGCAGACCCGCAGGAGGCCGCCGCCGTCGGATTTGCACCTCCCTATTTCATCAAACCGGTTGCCGAGGGCACCGGAAAGGGCGTTTCCCTTCAATCAATTGTCCGCCGCCGCAGGGATCTGCCGGACGCCTGTTCCCGGCTGCTTCAGACCTATCGCCAGCCGGTGCTGGTCGAACGATTTCTTCCCGGCCGCGAGTTCACCGTGGGAATCACCGGCAGCGGAGACCGGGCCCAAATCCTGGGAACCATGGAGGTCCTGCTGTTGCCCGCGGCCGAGCCGAGCGTGTATTCCTATCACAACAAGGAGAATTCCGAAGAACTGGTGCGCTACCGGCTCATGCGGCCGCAGGAAGACCCCCTGATTGCCGCCGTGGAGGATATTGCGCTGCGAGCCTGGCGCACGCTCGGCTGCCGCGACGGCGGCCGCCTTGATATCCGCTGCGATGCAAAAGGCCGGCCGCAGTTTATGGAGGTAAACCCCCTGGCCGGCTTGCACTTCGAACACTCCGATCTTCCCATCATCGGCTCCCTGGTCGGGGTAACCTTCGACAGCCTGGTGGCGCGGATTGTGGAATCGGCCGCCGAACGCATTCCGCCATCACCGGCCAACCGCCCCGAGCATGCGCATCACCATTCTCCACAATGAAGTCGCCAGCGCGAGTACACCGGACGATCGCGATGTGCTGATCCAGGCCGAGGCGGTCCGGACCGCGCTTGCCGCGCTGGGACACCCGGTGGAAATCTTGCCCTGCACGCTTGACCTCGCCCAACTCCGGCAGCGGCTGGAAATCGGTCGCCCGGATCTGGTTTTCAACCTGGTGGAATCGCTAGCCGGCACCGGCCGCTTGATCCACCTGGCACCGTCGCTCTTGGACGCCATGGGTCTGCCCTACACCGGTTCGTGCACCGAATCGATCCAGTTGACCTCCCACAAAATTCTGGCGAAGGACCGTCTGCGCGCGTTGGGTCTGCCGACCCCGGATTGGGGCGGTCCCTTCCCCCCGGACCTTCCTGCCGTGTCGCACATCGCCGCAGCCGCCCCCGGCGATGCCGGGCGCTGGATCGTCAAATCCTTATGGGAGCATGCGTCCATCGGACTGGATGAAACATCGATCGTCCTCTGCGATCGCGTCGATCAAATGCCGGCGACGTTGCGGGACCGCGCGTCGGGTTTTGGCGGCGCCTGCTTTGCCGAACGCTTCGTGGAGGGCCGCGAATTCAATCTGTCGCTGCTGGCCGGCTCCCGCGGCCCCGAGGTGCTGCGGCCGGCGGAAATCCTTTTCGAGGGCTACCCGCCGGACGCGCTGCACATTGTGGGATACCGTGCCAAGTGGGATGTCGGCTCGTATGAATACCACCACACCCCGCGGCGCTTCGACTTTCCGCCCGCAGATGCCGCCTTGCTGGGCCGGCTGCAGGTTCTGGCCCTGCGGTGCTGGCAGGGGTTCGGCCTGAACGGCTATGCCCGGGTGGACGTTCGCGTGGATCGCGACGGAAACCCATGGGTTCTAGAGGTCAACACCAATCCCTGCCTGTCACCCGATGCCGGCTTTGCCGCCGCGCTGGAAGCGTCGGGAGTCCGTTATCCCGAGGCCATCGAGCGCATCCTCGCCGACACCCGCCGCACATGTTCACTCGGCACTTCGGTGGAACCGGAGGCCTCCGCCACGAATTCACTCCGGCCGCCGTCCCGCTCCAGGATCAGGCCGAAACTGCGCCTGGCCGCCTCACCCCGCGATCCGGCAGCGGTAAGACGTCTGGTGGAAGCCACCGGCTATTTCACCCGGGTGGAAGCCGACGTCGCCGAAGAGCTTGTCAACGAGAGGCTTTCCAGGGGGCCTGCAAGCGGCTATCATTTCGTTTTTGCAGAACTTGATGAAAAACTAGCGGGATATGCCTGCTACGGGCCGGTTCCCATGACCGTATCGAGCTATGACCTCTACTGGATCGTGGTATCGCCGGAGTTCCAGGGCAAGGGGGTCGGAAGAATCCTCCTGGAGGAAACCGAGCGCCTGGCCCGCCAGTCCGGCGGCACCCGGCTCTACGCCGACACTTCCGGCCGTGCTCAATATGGAAGCACTCGGGCCTTTTATGACCGCGTGGGTTTTCGGCGGGAGGCCCTGTTGGAGGATTTCTACGCCCTTGGCGACGCTAAAGTGATTTATTCAAAACCCCTCTGAATTAAAGCGGCTGCTTCCCGCCCCTTCTGCTGGAGTGCCGCTTCTCCGCAGTTCCGCCCATCGCTGCGCAAGAGCAAGATAAACTGAGGAGCCGCTTATCACCAGTGCGGTTGGTTGCCGATGCCCTTGCCCATCACCTCCAGCGTCTCGGTCACCACCAAGAACGCCTGGGGGTCATGCTGGCGGACCATCTCCTTGAAACGGGACAGTTCTTGGAAGGTGATGACCGAATAAATGATGCGCAACGGGTGGCCGGTGTAACCGCCCTCGCCGTTGACGATGGTCACGCCGCGCTGCATGGTCTCCATGATCTCGCTCGCGATTTCCTGCCACTGGGGAGAGACCACCATGACCGCTTTGCGCTGGTTGAGGCCGGTAACCACCAGATTGATGAGCTGGGTGGTGACGAACAGATAAATCAGGGTGTAAAGAACGATATCCAGGTTGAAGCGAAAAAGGGCCGCCACCATCAGGGCGCAGTTGAACCCCATGACCGTCGTACCGATTCGGATCGAGAAGCGCTTGAGCAAAATGACGGAAAGAATATCCAGCCCGCCGCCGGAGCCGAGGGATTTCAGGATCACACCGCTGCCGATGCCCGAAATAATGCCGGCGGTCAGGGATTTGAGAAGGGGATCGTGAATCGGAAACACCGGCATGCGAATGAGCAGCACCGCCGAAAAAATCGCCATCCCCGCCAGGCTGTAGAAAAAAAAGCGCCGTCCCACAAACAGCCACCCGACCACGAAAAGCGGAATGTTGAGCAGAAAATTGGTGACTCCGACCGGCATGAACGGAAAAAGATAATAAACAAATAGGCTCAACCCGCTAATGCCACCGGCCAGGAACTGGTTGGGGATGAGGATACCGTTTATCGCCACGGCGCAGAGCACGCTGCCGACGATGATCAGAAGAAGATTCCACGCGATTTTAGACAGACGATGTTGCATGTGCATCCTGACCATTGAGGCCTCGATTGGCGATCATGCCGGCTCTGCGGCCGAGCCGGATAATCGTTTGACGGTGAGTCGGCGAATCGAAACGAAGGGTGGGGGCAGGCAATCAGCCGGATCGTCGCAGAGCTTATTAAACCGGGAAATGGTAGCGGACTCCGATCCCGAATCGCGCGCCCGGCTCGGAGCTGAGCTCCCGGCACCACTTGACCTCGCCCAAGGCGGTGGTTCGCAGGATGCCGCGGTCGCAGGATCCCGAATCGCCGGAGCTAACATCCCGAACGCGAATCAAAACAGTGGCTCCCGGGATCAACGGTTGGCCGCATACGAAATAACCACCCCCCGTACTGAAGTTCAACAACCGGGCGCTGAAGCAGTCGCCCCGGTTAAAGTAGGCCCATTCGATGACGGCATCGCAATTCTGGCGGTCTTCACAGCGCTTCTCTGGATTCGATTCCATGTCTGCTCCATTTCGAGATCGGATGAAATGGCCGTTCATCGAACCGTATGTTACTATTGTAGGCAACTCCGCCTGGCATGTCAATCGGCGGCACGGCCGCGAACCGGCCGGATTCGACGACCATCGGCGACCCGGTTCAGAAAAGTCTTGAAAAATTTGAGAGGTTCGGGAATAAAGGAAACCCCGATTCGAATGGTTGACGGGGTTGGTTGTTTTTGATAACCCTGCCATATGATCTTTTCCTGGGATGCTATGAATGAAAGACAAGGATCTTAAGTACTTCAAAGACCTGCTCAGCGGCTGGCTGGAGGAACTCCTCACCCATGCGGATTCTACGGTGAACGGATTAAGGGATAGCGATGAAAACCTCCCGGATCCGCTGGATCGCGCCGTGTTTGACTCCGAGCGCAACTTCACCCTGCGCATTCGCGACCGCGAAAGCATGCTGATCAAGAAAATCCGTAAATCCTTGCAGGACATTGAAGAACATGTTTATGGAATCTGTGAGTCGTGCGGCGAGGATATCGCCATCGAACGGCTGAAGGCTCGTCCAGTCACGCGTCACTGTATCCGCTGCAAAACCCAGATCGAAGCCCGTGAAAAGCTGACGGGAACCTGATCGAATCCGATACGGCCGCGCCATGGAAAGCGGCTGGAGAGGCCTCCGCGCCGACCGGCCCGGCCCACAGCGAGATCATTGACGGAGTATTGGGGCATGCCATCTCCAAAACGAAAACGAACCATGAAATCGACCAAGAAAACACCCAAAGAAATTGCCAACGACGATCCGGATGTCGTGATCGACCATGATAAATCCAAAGTGGAGTGCTTGTGTCCGAAGTGTGGTAAAAAGCATATCATGAATTTCCATTGGATCGGCAGAGGCACTCCGAGAAAGTACTGCCAAAGTTGCCGGGACAGCATTTGAACCCGCTCCGGAGAAGGCTAACCGGCGGGTCGATCACATTCCCGAATGGACCGTTACCCACTATTCAAAGGAAGCCAAGAAAGGAGACACGGATGAACAAAGCGGACATCATCAACGAAGTGGCCCAAGTCGTCAGCACCAAGAAGGAAGCCCAAAGCGCGGTGGACTGCGTTCTGGACACGATCACGAAAGCGCTCAAAAAGGGAGATACCGTCACCCTCGTGGGATTCGGGACGTTCAAAGTGGCCAAGCGCAAGGCCCGCATGGGACGGAATCCGCAGACCGGTGAGGAGATCAAAATCAGCGCGTCAAAATCTCCCAAATTCGTTGCGGGCAAGGGCTTGAAAGACGCGGTCAACTAACGGGCCGACCCTAACGCCCGAACCGGGACACCAGCGAAGAACCATGCTCAGCGACGCGAATGGCATAGGGATGGCGGCGGCACCGCGCCGGTATCCCTATGCACCGATTCATGGCGCCGGCGGCCCTTTGCGAACCATGTATTCGATGATGCGATTGCCTTCGCGGGTTTTGACCACGGCCGTGAAGTCACCCAGAGAAATTTCCTCCTCTTCCCTGGGAATCCGGCCGGTTTGATTCAATACAAATCCTGAAAACGTATCGTATTCCCCCGTGTCGGGGATATTCATCTGCAGCTTCTCGTTGACCTCGCCGATTTCGGCTTTCCCCATCACTCGCCACTCGCCGGGCGCTACTGCAATGATCGTCGGTTCGATGATATCGGTCTCGTCGTTGATTTCCCCGACGATCTCCTCCAGGGCATCCTCCAGCGTGATCAGCCCTGAAACGCCACCGTGTTCGTCAACGACAATCGCCATGTGCTGTTTGCGTCGCTTGAACCCTTGCAGGAGCTGATCCAGTTTTTTGTGCTCCGGAACAAAATAGGGTTCTCGCATGATTTGGTGCAGGTCGGTCGACGGAGGGCCGCCGGACGACTGCAGCAGCAGATCTTTGATGTTGAGAATACCGATAATGTGATCCATGTCCCCATCGATGATGGGAATCCGAGTGAACCCGGATTTAAAAATTTCAGGCAGGTCGAGCTGGGTGTTAATATCAATGACAAACATGTCCGCCCGAGGGGTCATAATTTCGGATGCGCTGGTATCGTCAAATTCAAAGATGTTGTGGATCAGCATCTTCTCTTGTTCTTTGATCTGCCCGTCTTCCTCAACCGCCTCCACCATGGTGAGCAGTTCGGCTTCCGTGACCCGCGGCGGGCCATGAATCCGGCCGGCCATGCGTGGAATGAAATTAAGCAATAACACCAACGGGTAAAACACCTGAGACAGCCAATAAATGGGAACAATCGCCAGACGAGCGATGAGGAGGTGGCTGCGCAGGGCGAGCGACTTGGGGATGGTTTCTCCGAAAACCAGAATCACCAATGTCATGATGCCCGTGGTGATTCCGAGCACGTGACTGGGTAGCGTCTGCATCGTGATAAGGGTAGCCAGACAGGAGGCCGCAATGTTCACCAAGTGGGTGCCGATCCGAATCGTGGTAAAAAAGCGATGAGGGTTTTCCTGCAGGCGATCGAAAAGGCTGGCGACCCGTCCGCCGGCCGGGGCTACGTGATCAGGCTTGGCCTTGCTGATGAACGCTAACGCGGTATCGGTGGCGGAAAAAAAGGCTGAAAGAGCCAGCATCCCGAGTAAAATAAGGATGAGGTGGATAAGCATGTTTTTTTTCTATTTCGGAGCGCGATTTGGCATGGCGTTGTTTAAGCCCGGCACCGTTTGGCGCGGATCAGTTAAGCGTCGACCAGCGACGCGGGCGTTTCACGACGTACCCGGCTAAAAACCCCACCATCAGCACGGCCGCCCCGGATAGGAACCAGTATAGGTTTTCGTTTTCCAAGATGGCCAGAGGGCCTGATTGCAATCGTGCAATCTCCTGTTTTTTCTGATCGAGCTCAGCCGCCAGCGCGTCGGCCCTGGATTTCAACGCGATCACATCGGCGGCTTCATTCCGAAAGGCGTCGAAATCGCCTTTTAGGGTAGTGATCTCTTTCTCGCCGGCTGAAAGCGCAGCGGATAAATTTTCATTTTCAGCCTTCAAGCGGGTGTTCTCTTCAAGAAGTCCGCTTGCCTGGGTTGCCAGTGCCTTGGCCTTCTCCTGGAGTTGATCATAACGCAGGCGAGCCGGTGGAACGGTTGTCAAATAGCGGGACGGCAGGTAGCCTTCGACACCGTTGGCCAGCCGGACCAGAGACCACTCCTCGCCGGGCTGGACCACGTCCACCGTATGGCCGCTTTCGGTCATTCCAATCGACTTCTGATCGTTGCCGGGGCCGGAGCGCAGCGCCACTTTGATGGTGTCGACAATATATGCTGGGGCGGCCCACGCCACAGTGCTGCTCCCCAAGAGTCCAATCATAAGGGCCGTTATCCATTCCAACAGGCGTTTCATTGCCCCTCTTTTCTCTTCCCTGCATTCTCGCTGCGGACAAGCTCATTCAATTGACGAAACGGTCCGCTTACGTTATGGTAAAGGTATACCAGATTCATGCATAAATCCAGCGCGAAGCGAAGCGACGGACTATTTCCTTGTTCAAGCCGACCCGTGACCCCGGCTCGAATGACACGGTCAGCATCATGATTGCATACGACTTGCAGTGCGGAAATGGGCATGCCTTCGAAGGTTGGTTCGAAGATAGCGCCGCGTTTAGTGCACAGAAAAAGAAGGGGCTGATCGCCTGCCCGGTCTGCAACGACACCAACATCGTCAAGCTGCCTTCCCGATTTGCCATCAAGAGCTCTTCCGGGTTTAAGCCGAAAGAGACGGGTCCTCAACAAGAACGTGCATGGGCTCAACTGGGGAAGCAGGTGGTCGACTTTGTCGAGAAAAACTTCGATAATGTCGGATGCCAATTCGCCAGCGAAGCATTGAAGATCCATTACGGTGTCACCGAACCCCGCAACATCCGCGGCGTCAGCACCCAGGCAGAAGAAAAACTCCTCGAGCAGGAAGGCGTCCAGTTCATCAAGATCCCCGTCCCGGCCCCGCCTGAACCCGAGACCTGATTAAGACGTCATCAAGCCGACCACGTCACCCATCCGGTAAGGGTGCGCTGCGCCCATCACCGGATGGTGGTGATGATCCATTCGACGGCCCGGTTCAGGTCATCGGCGATGACGTCCGGTAAAACCCCACAGGCAGCCAGCTCCCGTTCGGCCTCCGCACCGTTTCCGGTCCTGACCAGCACGGCCGTCCGCACGCCCGCGCTGAGCGCACATTCGATGTCCGTGGCGCTGTCCCCGATCATCACGGCCGCTGAAAAATCGATGCGGTGCTTCCGCTGCGCGTCAAGCAGCAGCCCGGGCGCCGGTTTGCGACAACCGCACCCGTCGCCGGGCAGGTGCGGGCAGACGAGGATGTCGAGAATCCGGCCCCCGTCGCTTTCCACGGCGGCCACCATGCGGCGATGGATTTCGTCCAGCGTCCCGATGGTCATGAACCCTCGGCCCAGCGCCGACTGGTTCGTGACCACGATGATGTCGAAACCGTTTTCAGCCAGCCGGCATAGCGCCGCTCGGCTCCCGGGCAAGAAGTCGAACGCTTCCGGCCGTTTGATATAATCTGGGGAGTTCCGGTTGATAACGCCGTCGCGGTCGGTGAAAACGACATTTCGTCGCATACCAGACGCCCTCTCGGCTGCTAGTCGGCAACGGCAAAGGCATCCGGGAACCCGTTGCGGACGAGATGCGCCTCGTACGCGACGGCCTCCTGTAGGGTAGCGGTTTTGCCGACCCGCACCCGATAGAACAAACGGTCGCCGCGGTCAAATTCGACGATGTGGGCGTTGCCGAAACGGGGATTCAACTCGGCCCTCAGTCTTTCCGCGCTGTCCCGGTTGGCAAACGCTCCGACCTGGAAAGTGAAATTACCGGAATAAAGGTCGACGGAGCTGCCGGCGATCACGCCGATCGCGACGACCTCCACGGGCGCCGTTCCCGGACCGACCACCCCGAGCTGGCGTGCGGCCTCATAGGATAAATCAATCACGCGGTTCCCAACGAACGGCCCGCGGTCGTTGATGCGCAGCTCGACCGTGCGCTGGTTCTGCAAATGACGAACCCGGACGAGGGTTCCGAGCGGAAGGGTTTTATGGGCGGCGGTCATGCCATGCATGTCATACGTCTCGCCGCTGGAAGTGCGTTTGCCGTGAAAATCCGGCCCATACCATGAGGCGATCCCCTCCTGGCGAAAGCCCTTGGCATCCGGCAACGGCTGGTACCACTGCCCCAGGGCCCTGTAAGGCCGGGGCTCGCCCGGCCGGGATTCAGGGGCTCCCGGTTCCGGGCTGGGCGCCGGCGCCGGCGGAAGCAACGGCGGTGCCGGTCTGGAGCGGGTGGCACAGCCGGCCAGGAGGATCAGCAGGAGGGCTGCGGCAATCGTTGCCCAGCGGGAGCGCAGGCCGGTTTTCGGAGGGTCGGACAAAACGGTGCTTGCACGTGCGGGGATGGTTTTCAAACGTGTCATCTCTTTCGGCGTTTCCGGGGTTTGGGTCTGCGGGGTTCTTTCACCAGGGCCAGTTCCAGGACCTCCATCATTCGGTCGACGAAGTAAAACCGGATTTCCTTCTGGATATTTTTCGGAATGTCTTCCAGGTCTTTGCGGTTCCAGCCGGGCAGGATGACGGCCGGCACGCGTGCGCGATGGGCTGCCAGGACCTTCTCCTTGATGCCCCCCACCGGCAGCACCTGGCCCCGCAACGTGATTTCGCCGGTCATGGCCAGATCCTGGCGCACCGGGCGATCGGTGAAAAGCGACACCAGCGCCGTCAGCAGGGTGACTCCGGCCGAAGGGCCGTCCTTGGGAATGGCGCCGGCGGGAAGGTGGATGTGGATGTCATGGTTTTCGTAAAATTGTTCGTCGATCCCCAGGGCCGGGCTGTTGGCCCGGATGAAACTGAGTGCGGCGGCCGCGGACTCTTTCATGACGTCTCCCAGCTGTCCGGTCAGCGTCAAGCCTTTCTTGCCCCTCATGGCGGTGGCCTCGATGAAAAGAAGCTCCCCGCCGACCGGCGTCCATGCCAGCCCCGTGGCGATCCCCGGCGTCGTGACGCGCGCCCGCGGCTCGTCGATGAAACGCACCGGCCCCAGAATTCCGTGCAGGTCGCTGCGCCCCACGTTCACGGTCTTGGCTCGCCCCTGGGCGATTTTGCTGGCCGCACGCCGGCAGATGCCGGCGATTTCCCGTTCCAGGTTGCGAAGGCCGGCCTCGCGCGTATAGCCGGTGATGATCTCGCGTACAGCGCCGGATGTGATCCGAATCTGCTTGGCGGTCAGGCCGTGCTCCTCGCGTTGGCGCGGAATGAGGTAGCGATGGGCGATCTTCAACTTCTCATCCAGGGTGTAGCCGACGAGATTCAGGACCTCCATCCGGTCCCGGAGCGCGGGCGGAATCGTGTCGAGGACGTTGGCGGTGGCAATGAACAGCACGCGTGACAGATCGAAGGGAACGTCCAGGTAATGGTCTGAGAAGGATTTATTCTGTTCGGGATCCAGCACCTCCAGCAGCGCCGAGGACGGATCCCCGCGGAAGTCGCTGCCGACCTTGTCGATCTCATCCAGCATAAAAACCGGATTGTTGGAGCCGGTGCGGCGCAGGGCCTGAATGACCCGACCGGGCAGGGCTCCGACATAGGTGCGGCGGTGCCCGCGGATTTCGGCTTCGTCGCGTACCCCGCCCAGCGAGATGCGGTGGAACCGGCGCCCGAGCGCCCGGGCGATGGACTGCCCCAAAGAGGTCTTCCCGGTACCGGGCGGCCCGGCCAGACACAGGATAGGGCCTTTTGAATTCGGCTTGAGTTTCCGCACGGCCAGGTATTCAATAATGCGCCGCTTCGGCTTCTCCAGGCCGAAGTGATCGTCATCCAAAATCTTGCGCGCGCGGGGGATATCCAACGTATCGACGGTGGCGTCGTGCCAGGGCAACGCCGCCAGCCAGTCGAGGTAGGTGGACGCCACGGTGTACTCGGCCGAGGAGGGGTGCATGCGCGCCAGCCGCTCCAATTCCCGGTCGGCCTCCTTGCGGGCCTCTTCGGGCAGGTTTTTAGCGGCCATTTTCCGGCGCAGTTCCTCGATTTCTCCCGAGGCGTCGTCCTTCTCCCCGAGTTCCTCGCGGATGGCCTTCAGCTGCTGCCGCAGGTAATAATCCCGCTGGCTCTTTTCCATGTCGCCCTTGACCTGGGTTTGGATCTTCTTCCCCAGCTCAAGAATCTCCAGCTGATGGTTGACCAGACGCGCGACCGTCCGGAGCCGCTCGTTCACCTGCTCCAGCTCGAGAACCTTCTGTTTCTCCTCCAGGCTGATCGGGATGCTGGAGGCGACCATGTCGGCCAGGGTACCCGGCTCCTGGATGGATCGCGCCATCTGGCCGATCTCTTGGGGCAGTCCCGGCGAAAGCTCAACGATCCGGCTGAACTGGCTGGCCACATTGGTCATGAGCGCCTCGGTTTCGTTGTCTTTTTCTCCCCGGTCCTGCAGGGCGGTGACATGCGCTTCAAGAAACGCCTTGCCGTCCACAAAGGAGCGGATGCGGAAACGCCCCAGACCCTGAACCAGAAGCTGGGTTCGGTCGTCATGGGTTTTGGCCATCTTGAGAATCAACGCCCCGGTACCCACGGGCGACAGCGCGTCTTTGACCCGCTCCGGTTTCGAATCCCCGCTCTGAGTGGAGGCCACCAAACCGAGCAGGCGATCCTTGGCCATGACCTCATCCACCAACTTGACCGATTCTTCTTGAATGACCATCAACGGCAGCACCATCTTGGGAAACAGCACGGCGTCGAACAACGGGAGAATGGGCAGCCGATCGGGGAGCGTGTCGGGTGGGGGTGGAAGGGATGTCGCATGGTCCGTCATGAAGTCCTCCGGGGTTCCGGCGGTATCCTCCGCCGACGCGTGGGTGATCGCGGCCGCAGGCGGGCCGACGTTCGCAGCTACGCGTCCGTCACCGGCACGCTGCGCAACGCATCGCATGGGAGCTTGGCCAACCGGATTTCAAGCATTCCGTTCGTGTAAGCGGCGGAAACGATCTCCGGATCGATGGGGGCCGGCAGAAAAAGAACACGTTCAAAACGACCGTACTGAATCTCCGCCAGCCGATAGGTGGCGTCCGGGCCGCAGTTTCGCGCCGGACGCATCGCGCGGATCCGAACGGCTTTACTGCTGATCTCAACCTCCAGGTCATCCTTATCGACGCCGGCCACCTCCGCCAGGATAATGATCTGCTCCGGAGTTTCGTTCATATCCATCGACGGCTTCCAGCTGCGCTCGGCCAGGCTGAACACGGGGCTCAGCGACCGAAACATGTCGGTAATGGTTCGTTCGATATCGGTGCTGAGATCCTCGAAGTCAGCTGCAAAGCGGATCTTAATAATGTCCATGCCCGCCTCCTGGTCGGTCCCGGCTCGGATGCGCCCCCCCGGCGCCCGGGTTCAAGTTTTTCAAGCCTGGGTTGAACGATGTCGCGTGTCATTGATGCCCCGGCGGGGTGGCTGGCCGGGTTTCGGTAGAATCGCCGCGATGGCTCCGTTTTGACAAAAATAGCATCTCGTCTTTTCTTTGTAAACCAACGCAGAGCGATTCGTTGCGATCCGGCGAGAGCGCGGCGGCCTGCGCTTTGCCCCGCCGCCCGAATTGCCGTATGATATGGCTCTGGCAGGCAACGGCCAGGGTCAAAACCAGTGCGATTCATCGATCCCATTTGTGTCGGAAAGCGGTTTGAACGCTATGGCGCATCTCTTCTCCCAGGCGGCGATTGCCTCGCAGTACTTCCTCTATTTCGGCGTCATGGGCCTGTACCTGCCCTACTTCAATCTGTATTGCTACCATCTGGGGTTTTCGGGATTCCATATCGGCGTCCTATCCGCATTGCGATCGGTCACGATGGTGATTTTCCCGATGATCTGGGGCGCACTGGCGGACCGGACCAAGGGCCGGCGACCGATTTATATTCTTTGCAATGCCGTGAGCGCAGCCGCCGGGGCACTCTTCCTGCTCACAGAGGACTTTGCCGCCATGGCCCTGATCACCGTCGGGTATGGCATCTTCTACTCGCCGGTCATTTCGTTCCTGGAAGCCATCACCATGGAATCCCTGGGCCGCGAGAAAAAAAGCTATGGCCGCATCCGGCTCTGGGGATCCATCAGCTTCATCACGGTGGTGCTGCTTTTCGGAAAACTGATTGAGTCGTTTTCCGTGCGGCTGATCCTCTTCGGCATTCTGGCGGGCTCGCTGCTGCTCGTTCCGATCTCCCTCACGGTGCCCCGCGACCGCCCATCCCCGCCGGTCTTGCTGACCCGCCGGGCCAAGGCCTTGCTCCTTCGGCGATCCGTCGTATTCCTCACCGGCGGCTTTCTGATGCTCGTCAGCCACGGGGCGTATTACGGTTTTTTTTCCATCCACCTCGAAACCCTGGGATATTCCAGCACCTTCATCGGCATCAGCTGGGCCGTGGCGTCCTCGGCTGAAATAGTGGCCATGCTCTATTCGGAAGCCATTTTCAGCCGGTTCGCGCTCGAACGCGTGCTGACCGCTTCGTTTGCCGCCGCCGTGCTGCGCTGGCTGATCCTGGGATCCGTCTCTGCGCCGGCTGCCATCCTGCTCTCTCAGCTCCTGCACGCCATGACCTATGGGACCTTCCACATGGCGAGCATTCTATACATGGACCGCCTGTCGCCGCCGGATGCCAAGAACTTAGGCCAGGCGCTGAACAATGCCCTGACCTACGGCCTCGGGTTGATGGCGGGCTTTTTCATCAACGGGGCGCTATATAAAACGATGGGTTGCTTCGGGCTGTTTCAAATCAGCGCGTGGATCGCCCTGGCGGGCGGGGCCGCGTTCGGGATCTTTCGATTTCGTGAGGGCCGGGGTCGAATCCCGTCATAAGGAGGGGGGCGTCGATCCAACGACGGTGGCTGAAAAGCGCAGCGGCAGGGGTCAATTCGAAGATGGCGTCCGCGGCGATGAGGATGCCGGCGTTGGTCCAGGTCAGCCGGTCTTCCGGCCAGACGGTCATGTCCGGAAAGGTAAACCCCGACCAGTAAGATCCGTCCTCGAAACGCCGGTCTCCGATCCATCCGAAGACGATCCGCGCCGTTTCGATGTGCCCCATGGCCGCCAGCGTCAGGGCCAACTCCGACGTCTCGGCCAGGGTCACCCAGGGCTGGTCCGAGACGCAGCGGACTCCCAGGCCTTCGACGACAAACTTTCGCCAGCTGCGCTCGACCCGGCGTTCGGCATCCGCTCCGCTCACCGCCCCGGATAAAATCGGATAGAACCAGTCCATCGAATAACGGGATTTGGTCATGTTGAAAAGATGCGGCTTCAACCGAACGGCCTGCCCAAGCCGGTGCAGCGCCGCCAGCCAGCCGGGCCGCGCCCGGCCCAGAAGGGAGGCGATGGCGAGCGCGCACTTGATGCTCATGTAGACGGAACTCGATCCGGTGAGCAGCGCCATATGATCGACCCGGCCCTGCGGGCTGATGGCCCAGTGGATTTCTCCCTGGGGCGCCTGCAGGCTCAATGCGAATTCAATCGCCGCACAGACCGTTTTCCACATCGCGGAGAGAAAGCCGACATCACCCGTGAGCAGGTAATGATGATAGACGCCGACGGCCACGTATGCGCTCATGTTGGCATCCCGCGTCCGGTCCAGAGCTTGGCCTTGGATATAGGCACTGTACCAGCTGCCGTCATGCAGCTGAGCGTCGGCCAACCACTGAAACGCCCGACGAGCCGACTCCCAGTGGCCGGCAATACCCAGCCCCATGGCGGCTTCCACATGGTCCCAGGGGTCTGTTTTCTGCCCGTGGCACCAGGGAATCTCGCCGCTCGGCAATTGGGTCCTGGCAATCAGCGCTGCGGGCGCCGCGATGTCGATCGCACGTTCCGGTTCAGGTCTGAGTCCGAGTAAGTCCCGTTCCATGTTTCAGCGCACCTCTTGGCTGACGGCTCGAAGCTTGTTTTTATTGCTCCGGCAATAAAATATGTTCAATGTGGCCATGTCATTCATCGGGGGGGTCGGGTTTTCGGCTGCAGCGCGCCGCCACCATCCGTTCAACGATCCTGCGGACGGCAGCAAGCCCGCTTCATATGATTCCGGACAGCCCCGGGGGACCGATGCCCACGCAGCCGCCAGCCGTCTCTGCCTGCGCGAGGTTCTTCTAGACGGATAGGGGGCGTGGCAGGATCGCCTGAAAAATTGGCGGCGGCGCGCTGCGGCCGAAAACCCGACCCCCCGAACCTTGGCCCAAGGTGATCTTGCTTTCTGGCCGGAGTAATAACACCCGGTGAGGTCATACAAAGGAACCGGCCGCGATGCAAGAGTACGAACGAGGGAGCATGCCGGTGCCGGCTTGACTTCACGGACCGTTTCCGGGTAGGTATGCATCGAATGGCATTGCCGTCGATCCCATCGGCGCGAATTGATTTTTCTCGGCGGCGGATGCCATTCCGTCCCTGCGCTCTGAATGGGCATGCTGAAGCCGGCAGCCTGTTGCCTAAAACCATCATCCGCGGTTTGCGAAAGCCGGTTGCATTTATTCTCCCCCGGAGGGACCGGGGATCGTCCCTGGCCGCCCCCGATGCTGCGATCACCCGTGATCATCAGAAAGGAGGATTCTATGGCCGAGAGCATTTACAAAGTTGTTGAGCTGATTGGCACCAGCACCAAGTCTTGGGAGGATGCAGCGAAGAACGCGGTGGAAACCGCATCCAAGAGCCTCAGAGACTTGCGCGTAGCCGAAATCACTAAACTCGATCTGAAGATCGAGAAGGGCAAGGTGACCGCCTTCCGGGCACGGGTGAGCCTGTCTTTCAAGTACCAAAAGGGAGACTAGCCCGGATAATCTGGAAAGTCGGACGTAACGGATCTCGGGGCCGGCGGGGATGAGGCTCGCCGGCCTTTCTTATGCCCGGTTTGGCCGATCTCGTTTTAGCGATGCTTTTTCCCTCAGAAAGGAGCGCTATGACCCCGAAAGCCTTCCAGGATTATTACCCGGACGACGTGAGTCACTGCTATGGATGCGGCCGCTTGAACCCGCACGGTCTTCAGATCAAGAGCCATTGGGATGGGGAGGAGAGCGTGTGCCGCTTTCAGCCGCGGCCTTACCATACGGCGATTCCCGGTTATGTGTATGGCGGACTGATCGCTTCGCTCATCGATTGCCACGCCACCGGTACCGCCGCAGCCGCCAAATACCGCGAGGAAGGACGGGAACTCGGAACCGATCCGCCGGTGCGTTTCGTCACGGGCTCGCTGCATGTGGATTATCTTGCGCCGACACCGATCGATGCGGAACTGGAACTGCGGGCACGCGTCCGGGAAATCAAAGGCCGCAAGGTGATGCTCGACGTCAGCCTGTCTGCCAGGGGTGTGGTCTGTGCCCGTGGAGACGTCGTTACCGTGCAGATGCCCGCCGACTGGGTCGAGAAGCTGGGGCGTGGAAAATGAAGTGAATCATTATCTCCTCTGCGCCTTCCCCAGAATGTGGGTGGCGCGACCCAGGAACATCTCGGCCGCCTCGGATTCCGTCTCCGAAAGCGTCGGATGCGGATGCATCGTGGCGGCGACGTCCTCAGCCAGGGCCCCCATTTCGATGGCCAGGACCCCCTCCGAAATCAAGCCTTCGGTATTCCGACCGGCGATCCCCACGCCGAGGATCCGGCCGGATTCGGGGTCGGCCAGGATCTTGGTCAGGCCTTCCGCGGCCCCCATGGTGGTCGCCCGACCGGAGAATTTCCATGGGAAGCGCTGCACCTGCACGGGGATGCGATCCTGCCGCGCCTGCTCCTCGGTAAGCCCGCACCAGGCGATTTGAGGATCGGTGTAGACCACGGCTGGGATCGCCCGCACGTCAAATGCGGAGGATTGGCCGGCGATGACCTCCGCCGCCACCTTGCCCTCGTAGCTGGCCTTATGGGCGAGCATCATGCCACCCACGGCGTCGCCGACGGCGAAAATGCGCTCGTCGGCCGTTCGGCGCTGTTCATCCACACGGATGAAGCCCTTCGCATCCGTCTGAACGCGCGTATGCTCGAGCCCCAACTCCTGAGTCGCCGGCTTTCGCCCGATGGCCACCAACACCCGCTCGAACCGCTGTTGGGGCGATACGCCCTCTCCCTCCAAATGAACCGAGACGCCGCTCTCATCCTCCTCCAGCTGCACCACGCGGGTATTCAGCCGGATGTCGGCGAAAATGGATTGCAGCCGCCGCTGCAGCGGGTCCACGAGGTCCGGGTCGACCCCCGGCAGGAGTCGGTCCTGCAATTCCACCACGCTGACCCGGCTGCCGAGTGCGGCATAGACCGTTCCGAGCTCTAATCCGACATAGCCGCCTCCCATCACGAGCAGGGACTCCGGCACGTCCGCGAGGGCCAGAGCCCCGGTGGAGCTCATGATCCGGCGGCCGGCCATGAAGTCGGTTCCCGGAAAGGGGATCGGTTTCGAGCCGGTGGCGATTATGGCGTGCCGGAAGCGGATTCGGCTGATTTCGGCGTCGTGCACCCGCACGCTTTCCGAGGACTCGAATTCGGCGCGGCCGTTGATGAGCTGCACCCCCCGGCGTTTGGTCAGGCTCATCAGGCCGCCGGCCATCTTCTCGATAACCTCGGCCTTCCAGCGCCGCAGGCCGGCCAGGTCGATCTTGGGAGGGCCGAAGGAGATCCCCATGGCGCCCGCCCGCTCGGCATCGAAAATGAGTTCGGCCAGAAAGAGAAACGTCTTGGAGGGGATGCACCCTTTATAGAGGCAGACCCCCCCCGGCCGCGGCGCCGGGTCCACCAGGCTCACGTCCATACCGAGATCGGCCGCACGGAAGGCGGCGGCATAGCCCCCCGGTCCGCTGCCGATCACCAGCAGTTCGGTGTCCTGCGCCAGTTCGCCCATCACCATGATCGATCTCCAGAAAACGGAAGGCGGAATTCGGAAGGCCGAAAGGAAAAAGGGGTCTTTTTCCGCCTTCCGCCGTCCGCCTTCCACCTTCGATCTATGACTTCTAAATAAGCGACATCAGCAACTCGTCCGGATCTTCCATGATCTGTTTGAAGAGCTTGAGAAAATTCACCGCGTCGGCCCCGTCCAGCACGCGGTGGTCGATGCACAGCACCGCAGGCATGATCAGCCGGGCGGCGATCGCCAGTCCGCTCTCCCGTTTGACGACCGCCGGCTGGAGCCGTCCCTGTCCGAGCCCAAGGATCGCGACCTGCGGATAATTGATGATCGGCGCAAACGTCCAGCCCCCCAGCGCGCCGGCGTTCGTGATGGTAAAGGTTCCGCCCTGAAACTCTTCCAGGCCGATCTTGCGGGCATGCGCCCGCTGCACGAGGGTGTGGAGCTCGACCGCGAGCTCTTTGATGCTCTTGTTGTCGACGTCGCGCACCACCGGGACGACGAGCCCCTCTTCGGTGTTGACGGCCACCCCGATATGGTAATGCTTTTTCAGCACGATTTCATCGGCGGCCGCATCCAGGCTGGCGTTGATCCGCGGGTGGGCCTTCAGGGCCGTCGCCACGGCCTTGAGTGCGAAAACGGTGACCGTCAGGCGTCCGCCGAGCGCTTCAACATCTTGCTTGTGCTTGCGACGGAAGGCTTCGAGTCGCGTCACGTCCACGGTGTCCTGGCTGTTGACGTGGGGGATCTGCGCCCAGGCCCGGCTCATCTGCCTAGCCGTGGCCCGGCGGATGGAGCGGAACGGCACTCGCTCCACCGCACCCCACTTGGAAAAATCGGGCAGATCCGCCGGAGGAACGGGAGGGCGCGGGGGGCGTTCCGCCGCCGGCACCGCGGGTGCTGCCGCCGGGGCTTCCACGGGCTTGCCGGCCGCGGCGAACGCACGCACATCATCGGCGGTGACCAGCCCCGCTGAACCGCTCGGGGGCACCTGCGCCAGGTCCACACCCAGTTCGCGGGCCAGACGGCGAGTAGCCGGCGAGGCCGGTACCGGGCCCTGACGCAGACCGGGGGCCGGGGGAGCAACCGCTGAATCCGGAACGGCCGCCTCCCGTGCAACGGCTGTGGCCGGTTCGATGGCCGGCTCGGGTTGCTCTCCGGGTTCGGAAAAAGTCATCAGCACCTGCCCGACCCGGACCGTCTCGCCGGGCTTGACCCGGATCTCTAAGACCGTGCCGGTGTAGGGCGAGGGGATTTCGACCGCGGCCTTGTCGGTTTCGACCTCCAGAATGATGTCGCCTTCATTGACGGCCTGCCCCACGCCGACCCGCACGGCCAGCACCTCGCCTTCGTGGATGCCTTCCCCCAAGTCCGGGAGCTTGAACGCCTTGGCCATGGTCTCCTCCTTATTGCGCCGACAGCAGGTTGCGCGCCGCGTCGACGATGCGGGCCACACCGGGCAGGTAGTATTTTTCGCGGCTGAACAAGGGGATGATGACGTCGTAGCCGGTCACCCGCGCCACCGGCGCTTCGAGGTGATAAAACGCCTTTTCCACCAGACGCGCCACCACTTCGGCTCCCGGGCCGAAACTGCGCGGCGCCTCATGCACCACGGCCACCCGCCCGGTTTTCCGGGCGGATTCCACGAGCAGCGAGTCGTCCAGCGGCGAAATGGTCAGCAGATCGATGACGTCGGCCTCCACGCCGTGTTGGCGCTGCAGCTCTTCGGCGGCCTCCAGCGTCGGCCGCATCATGGCGCCGTAGGCGATCAGCGTGAGGTCGCGGCCTTCGCGCACGCGCCGGGAGCGTCCGATGGGAAGCGTTTCTTCCTCCTCGGGCACCTCTTCCCGGAAGGCGCGGTAAACGGCCTTGGGCTCGTAGAAGATGACGGGGTCCGGGTCGCGGATCGCGCTGACCAGAAGCGCCCGGGCATTTCGCGGACTCGAAGGAATCACCATCTTCAGGCCCGGGATGTGGGCCCAAAAGGCCTCGCGGCTCTCGGAGTGATGTTCCAGCGCGCGCACACCGCCGCCGTATGGCGCCCGCAGAACCATCGGGACATGGTATCGTCCCTGGGAACGCCAGCGCAGGCGCGAGGCGTGGGCTTCGATCTGATGCATGGTGTAGTAGCTGAACCCGTCGAACTGCATCTCGCAGACCGGCTTCAGTCCGTAGACGGCCATACCGATGGACATGCCGGCGATGGCGGATTCCGCCAGCGGCGTGTCCACGACACGGCGTTCCCCAAAGGCCTCGATCAGGCCGTCGGTCACACGGAAGACGCCGCCGTCCACGCCCACGTCCTCGCCCAGGACAATGACACTGTCGTCCCGGGCCATCTCCTGGCGCAGGGCCAGATTCAGGGCCTGCACCATGGTCATCTTAGGCATGTTTCTCCTCCTTCTGAGTCGCATGCACGAACCGGATGAAATCCGCGCGTTGCTCGCCGAGGTATTCGGGCATCTCGGCGTAGGCGTGCTCGAACATGAGCATCGGGTCTCCCAGGGCTTTCATCTCCTCCTCCGCGCGCGCCACCGCCGTCTGGATTTCCGCCGCTATCGCCTCCTCCTCGGCCTTGACGGCATCGGCGGTCAGCAGGCCCTTGGCGGCGAGGTATCCCTGGAAACGGGTGAGCGGATCTTTACGGCGCCATTCCTCCACCTCGGCATCCGGCCGGTAGCGTTTGGGATCGTCGGCCGTGGTGTGCACGGCCATGCGGTAGGTGACGCACTCGATCAGGGTCGCCCCGCCTCCGGACCGGGCCCGCTCGACCGCCTCCCGGGCGGCCACATATACCGCCAGGATGTCGTTGCCGTCCACCTGAACCCCCGAGATTCCGTAAGCGAACGCCTTTTGAGCCAGGGTCTGGGAGCGGGTCTGTTTGGAGCGCGGAATCGATATGGCCCACTGGTTGTTCTGACAGACGAACACCACCGGCAACTGGAACACGCCGGCGAAGTTGAGCCCCTCATGGAAGTCACCCTGGGAGGTCGCACCGTCTCCGAAAAAGGTCATCGCGACGTCGTCCGTGCCGCGGTACTTCATGCCCCAGGCGATGCCGACGGCGTGCAGGATCTGGGACCCCACCGGCACGGAGATGGGCATGTCGTTGCGCTCGGCGGGGATGCGGCTGCCTTCGTTGAACCCGTTGTTGTAGATGATGATGCTTTCCAGCGACCGGCCGCGCCAGAGATCTGCCGCCATTTCGCGGAAAGCCGGAACGACCCAGTCGGAGACGCGCAACGGGGCGACGGCCCCCAGGTGGGCGGCCTCCTGGCCGGCGATCGGCGGGAAGGTCCCGATCCGGCCCTGGCGCTGCAGACTCAGCAAGCGCTCATCGAAACGGCGCGCCAGAAGCATCGTCCGATGCAGCCTCAGCAGCAGGGAATCGTCGACGGTCGGTTCGAGGTCGGTATCGACCGTTCCGTGTTCGTCGAGGATGGAAAGGTAATCGAGTGAATCAGGCAGGACGATTCGCGTCTTCGGCATCGGAGCCATCCTTATGTTCAGGAGTCGCGTGCAGTCGATCGTTAATTGAGTCTCGACTGATTTGAGGAAATATGCGACGCGATCAAATCGCGTCAAGGGCATCCGTTGTTGAAGAAATCAAAGAAAGGAAGGCATCGCAAGGCGCCTGCCTCCGCCGCAAGGAAGGCTGTTGAAAAAACGAAGGACGATAGATCCAAGCACCCCCGGCAGGGTGTCATTCAACGATTTCAAGTACGGCGCGTTTCTTGTTCTTGGCGGAAGCCGCGCCAAGAATCGTTCGGATGGCTTTGGCCGTCCGGCCCTGCTTCCCGATCACCTTGCCCAAGTCCATCTTGGCCACGTTCAACTCCAGCACGGTCGCCTGACTGCCCTCCAGCACATTGACGCTCACCTGTTCCGGATAATCAACCAGGGATTTGGCTATGTATTCGACCAGCTCTTTCATGGCGCCCTCTCTTTTGCCTGCAGTTCGCGGTCATCGGAGGTGATATCATAAGCCCACAGCACGCTGTTGGAACCATGCTCAAGAGATAGCAGGATTTCTGTTTAGCATAAACCTATCCAAAATTGCAACAAGGCTATTAAAATAAAAAATGTCATTCATATAATCTTGTGTTTTTGATCGACAAGGCATAATTTTAAAATCTAAATCTGACCAATTCGACCTGCCATAAGGTTTCGCGCCGGCAAGGAGAAGCGTCATGGATTTCGAACTCACGCCCGAATTATCGTCTGAAATCGAACAGTTCAAGGGTTTGCTAAACAAGGGCTTCGAAACGAGGCTGAACGCCTGGTACCGCCAGCGAGAGCTGCCGAAGGAGTTTTTTACGGAATTGGGCCGTTCCGGCGCGTATGGCTTCGTGCTCTCAGGAGGGTCCCTGGCGAAGCGATCGGCCTTTCGGGAAGCTCTTTTTGCAGAGGAACTGGCCCGGCGTTCGCCGGGCGCAGCCATCGCAGCGCTCGCCCACGCCGATCTCGGCATGATGGGGCTTTACCTTTTTGGTCCGGAGCAGCTTCAGCGCCGCTACGCGGAAAATGCCTTAAACGGTAAAACGATCATGTGCCTCGGCAACACCGAAGGTCATGCCGGAAGCGATGTGGCGGCCGTCGCCATGCAGGCCGAGGCCGCCTCTGACGGCTGGAGTCTCACCGGAATGAAATCCTTCGTCACCAACGGCGCCGTCGCCGACCTGGCCGTGATCACCGCCGTCACCGACCCGGCCGAAGCCCGGACCCATCGGCTTTCGATGTTCCT
>JALOPB010000106.1 GCA_025454115.1 Desulfobacterales bacterium
GAAGACGGTCAGGACATTTTCGTCCACCACACCGGCATCAACGGCAGCGGTTTCAAAACCTTGAAAGACGGCGACCGCGTTACCTTTGACATCACGCAGGGCAAAAAAGGCCCCGCGGCTGTAAACGTCACAACGGTCAACTAGTCCCGCTTTTAGCAAAAAAGCCTTTCAGTTTCTAAAACTGAAAGGCTTTTTTGTTGATAGAAATTTGTCCTGCAGCCGGCTGCGCAACAAAATTTATCCGAAAACCCCGCCCATTTTGGTTCCGGCCACCCGGTTGATGATAAACAGGCAGGCGGCGCCCAGCACGATCAGGATCAGGCCCAACGCCGCGGCCTCGTTCACCGACCCGCCGATATAGAAATTGAAAATGCCGACCGTCATCATCTCATGTCCCGGCACGATGAGCAGGAGTGTGGCCGAAGCCTCCTGGAGCGCCAGGATGAATGAATAGAGCGACCCCACCAGCACGCCCTTCCAGATCAGCGGCAGGGTGATGTCTTTGAAGGTCGTCATCTTGGTCGCGCCGACGCTCTCGCCTGCCTCTTCGAAGGATTTGTGCACGATCTGCAGCGACGCAAACGTACCGCGCACCGTGTAGGGCAGCCGCCGCACGCCCAGGACCACCGGGATGACCATCCACATGCCGATGAAGGCCACGTCGATATAGGGCAAGGGCTCCCGGAAGGCACGCATGTACGCGATTCCGATGCCGGTGCCGGGCAGGGCTAGAATCAGCGTGGTCATGGAGTCGAGAAACTCCCGGCCCGGCAGCTTGGTGCGGGCGCCCACCCAGGCGAGCGGCACGCCGACCACGATGCAGATCAAAACCGAGATCCCGGCGTATAGCAGGCTGTTGATGATGAACTTGGGCGTTTCGAAGGCCACCCGTTCGAAGTACTGCAGGGTGTACTTCACCGGGATCGGCGTCAGGGCCCAGCCCTTGCCGAAGGAGTCCAGGGCGATGCCCAGGTAGGGGATGAAGGCCAGGGTGATGATCAGCCCCAGGAACATCACCACTCCCACCTTGGCGCCGGTGCCGAGCTGCTTGCGCTCGATCACCGAATAAGACAGCGAGCTGTAGTCCTTGATGGCCACGTATTTCTTGGCGACGATCAAAAAGAGAATCGCCAGTATCACCATGATGGCCGAGATCACGATGCCCATCTTGAAGAGCCGGCGGTCGACGAACTGCACGATATTGAGATACGCCTGGGAGGCGAGCAGGTCGTCAACGCCGACCACGAGCGGGGTCGCGAAATCCGCAAAGGTCCAGATGAAGACCAGCAGCGCCCCCGACACGTAGCCCGGGGTGGTGAGCGGAAAGGTGATGTCCCAGAACTTCCGCAGCCCCCGCGAACCCACGCTTTCCGCGGCCTCGTCCAGCGAGGGCGAAATTTTTCCCATGGCGTCCACGATGCTCAGGGTCATGAGCGGGAACAGGTGCAGGGTCTCCACCAGCAGCACACCCTGGATCCCGTACATGAAGTTGATGGGTTTTTCGAACCCGAGATAGTCCATCAGCAGAATATTCACCGTGCCGGCGCGGCCTAAGATGAAGACAAACCCCATCACCCCCACCAGCGGCGGCATGATCATCGGCACAATGGAAAGGTACGAGAAAAGCCCGCGACCCGGAAACTCGTAACGCAGCAGCAAAAAAGCGAAGGTGATGCCGATGATCGAGGTGGTGATGACCGTCCCTACCCCCAGCAGCATGGAGTTCAGCAGGGACTTGAGATAGTAGCGGTCCGTGAAGAAATCCTGGAAGTTCGCAAGGCTGAATTCCCCGGCGTCGGTCGTGAACGCGTCGTAAAAAAGGTGCAGCAGGGGGTAGATCAGAAAAACGATCATGAACGCCCAGATGGCCCCGTAGCCGAGCAGCCCCCCGATATGGATGCCGTTGCCTGCCTTGACCGGGGCCGGAGCCGATACCGTCGTCGCGAGAGTCGCCATAAGGCCGCCTATGCCGCCGGGATTCCCAGCGAGGATGCTGCCGGGAAGCGGACGAAGACCGGGGTTCCGACCGACAGCGGCTGGTGATCCCGAGGGTTTTGGATATCCACTTTGAAAATGATGCCGGCAGCCTCCACGTCGTAGCGGATGGTGTTGCCGATGTAGGATGGAAAGCTCACCGTGCCGGCGATGCAGCTGAATCCGTCGGGCGGCGTCGCGTCCAGGCTGATCTCGGCGGTTTCGGGCCGGATACAAACCGTGCAGTCATCACCGGCTTTGAGGCGTCCGTCACCGGCACACGCGATTGGGCCGGCGGCGCTCTCCGCGATCAGGCGCGAGCCGGAATCCCTTGCCTCTTTTACTTTGGCCGGGATGAGGTTGTTGATGCCGATGAAATCCGCCACGAACGGATTGTAAGGTTTCTCGTAGAGCTCGTGGGGGTTTCCCAGCTGCTGCAGCTTGCCCTGGCTCAGCACGGCGATGCGGTCGGAGAGGGTCAGGGCCTCCTCCTGGTCGTGGGTCACGTAGATGGTGGTGATGCCGAGGTCCTTCTGGAGCTTGCGGATCTCGGCGCGCACCTGGATCCGGATCTTGGCGTCCAGGTTGGAGAGCGGCTCGTCCAGCAGCAGCACATCGGGATTGAGCACCAGCGCCCGCGCCAGGGCCACGCGCTGCTGCTGGCCGCCGGAGAGTTCGCCCGGGTAGCGCGTTTCAAGCCCCTTCATGTTGACCAGGCCCATCGCATGGGCCACCTTCGACTGAATTTCGCTGCCTGAGAATTTCTTCAGTTTGAGGCCGTAGGCGATGTTGTCGAAGATCCGCATGTGCGGCCACAGGGCGTAGTTCTGGAACACCATCCCGATGTTGCGCTCGTAAGGCGGCTTGCCCGTCATCTCCTGGTCGCCGAAAAGGATACGGCCCTGGTCCGCCCGGTGGAATCCGCCGACCAGCCGCAGAATGGTGGTCTTGCCGCAGCCGGATGGCCCGAGGAGGGTGAACAGCTCGCCGTCCCGGATGTCGAGAGACACATGGCTCACCGCTTCCAGTGCGCCGAATCGTTTGACGATATCCTGAAGTTCGATTTTCATCCGCCCGCCGCTTTCATGCAGGTAAAAGATCAGGGGAAATCCCCCGGCGCCGAAAAACGGCTCGAAGGGGTTTCCCCTGAGAGTGCGCGTGAAGGGTCTATTTCACGATGTCTTTGTGCTTTTCAGCGATCTCCTTGCGGAAATAGGAGTTCACGTCTTCGATGCGCTTCTTCTCGCCGGCGATTTTGTCGTCGTAGACGTTGCCGATCTCGGTATCAAAGAAGGAGCGCATGCCGCCGGTGAAGGCCACGGCCTTCTCCTGGTTGGAGCCCTCGGGGCCTTTCACCTTGAATTTCGGGGTGATGGGGTAGACACCGAGGCCGGAGAGCAGCAGCTGGCCTTCCTCGCTCAGGCAGAATTCGATGAAGGCGTGGCCGGCCTTGGCATGCGGGGCTCCCTTGAGCACCGCCATGGGCTCAGGGGTCACGTAGGCGTTCTTGGGATAGACGAAGTTGACATCATACCCGCCCAGGACCTCGGCAAAGGCCATGTAGCTCGGCACCGCGAATCCGACGGCAAACTCACCCTTGGCCACCACGCTCGGTACGTCGCGCGAACGGGCGGAAAAAATTCCGGTGTTGGCCGCCAGCTTGGTCAGCCACTCCCAGCCTTTCTCCCAGCCGTAGGTCTGCAGGATGACTTCGTAGCTGGCATGGCTGGAGCTGGAGCGGTCCGGCGTGCATTGGGCGATCTGGCCCTTGAGCTTCGGGTTCAGGAGATCGTCCCAGGTCTTGATCTCGACGCCCAGGCGCTTCAGGAGTTTGGGCTGGTAGATGATGCCGTAAGGTTCGAGAGTGGTGCCCACCCAGAACTTCTTCGGATCCTTCATCGGCAGCGGCACCGGCTTGCCGATGGAAGCTGGGATCTCGTCCCAGGCGGCCTTCGACAGCTGAACCTGCTCCAGCAGGCCTTCGGCAGCCAGGTTGTCGAAAAGCGTGCCCTCGCCGCCCCAGAAAACATCCGCCTGGGGCTTACCCTTCCATTCCAGGATCTGCCCGTAGGCGACCGGCGTCCCCTTGGGAATCGCGCTGGTCTTCACATCGACATTGTACTTCTTCTTGGCCCAGGCTGCGAAGGCCTTCAGCATGGGGTCGTGGACATCTTTCGAGACCGGAGTGATGAGGTAGAGCTCATTTTCGATGGCCGGCGCCTGAGCGAAGGAAAGGGACCAGGCCCCCAGAAACGCGAACGTAAAGAGACTGAATAACGCAACCGCTCTTTTCATCGTACACCCCCCTTTTTGATGTTAAATGTTATCGTTGGCAAACCTACTGGACTCCGACGCGCAAGTCAATTAAAAACAACCTTGCCCAAAGAGTTGCGAGATCGTGTAACAGCTTAAATTACTGAGAATTTTTTCTTTTTCAAATCAATGCGATCGAAGCCTGACGCTCAGGCTAACAGCACTGCCACCAACTCGGCGAACCCGAAACCGCCCTCCTGCTGCGTGATCCAGGCCGGCAGAACCTCCATGCGTCCGGCAAACTCTCTGACATTGGCCACGCCCACCGCATGCGGGAAAAATGCGAACATGGGCTGATCGTTGGGCGAGTCGCCTGCAAAGACGACCTGGGCCTTGATCGCCTCCAGATCTTCATCGAAAGCCTCGTGAAACAGACGACGAGTCATAGTCAGCTTGTCGTATGCGCCGAACCAGCCGTTGACGTGGATGGAGCTGACCTTGGCCTGGGCGCCGGCCGCCTCGAAAATCTGGACGATCCGGTCCACCTTTTCCGGAGACAGCCGCGGCACGTCTTCGCAGAAGTCGATGGCGAGGTCTGCCTCCCGGAAGGCTTGATCGGCCGACACGGCGCATCCCGGAACCTCGGCCAGGATTTTTGCCTTCAGCTCGTCCAGCCGACGGCGGTCCGCCGAACGGACGTCGGTGCTCTTGAAATAGCTTCGCTGCATCGTCCGCCGGACGCGGTCGTAGCGGTAATGGAACGCCCCGTTTTCGCCCACCACGGCCGCCACCGGCCACATGCGCGCGATGTGGTCGCACCAGCCGGCCGGCCGGCCGGTGATGGGAATAACGTGTTTTCCAGCGGCTTCGAGCCGTTCCATCGCGGCCAGCGCCGCAGCAGGCAGCCGGCCGTTTAAGGTCAGGGTGTCGTCGATGTCCGTGAGAACATAGCGGACGTTCTTCCTCGCATCGGGCGGGAATTGCTGAATGGGTTTAAGCATGCCCTTTATCTTAGCGGCTGGGCGCAAAAAGCAAAAGGGTTTTTTGTTCTATCGCTCCCTGCCGCAGGCGCCGTCAGGGCCGCATGCCCGCCGCCTGTTCCACGGTCAGCGTCACGGCGCCCCAGTCCTCTTCGACCTTTCCCGAGAGCAGATACGGCCGCTCGCGGTCCAGCAGGTGGCAGAAGCGACGGTAGGTTTCGGGGAAGAACGTCGTTTCCACGAGCCCGGTTTCGTCCTCGAAGGTGAGAAACTCCATGGGCTCGCCCTGCTTGGTTTCGACCACCTTGCCGGTGATCAGCCAGCCGGCGAAGCGGATGCGCCGTCCGACACAGCGCGGGAGGTCGGCCGCCTTCACCGCACCGGCCCGGCGCACGGCGTCGGCATAAAGCTCCATCGGGTGCCGGCCGCAGAGGAAGCCGAGGACGGCGAACTCCCGGCGCAGGCGTTCACGTGCGTCGTCCGGGGGCAGGCGGGGCGGACACTCTCCGGCCGGCGGCGCCGCAAACAAAGACCGGTTGCGGGCGGCTCGCCCCGTGCCGCCAAGTTTCGCCAGCCGGCGGGTGGCGTCCCACAGGAGTTCGGCCCGGCCGGCCCCGGGACCGAGACGGTCGAGCGCTCCGCAGTGGACGAGCGCCCGCAGCTCGGCTGCATCCGGCCGCACCCGCTCCATGAAATCCCCCAGATTGGAATAAACCCGATCCCGGCGGCAGGCGGCGATCCGCTCCTGGGTTTCAGCCGATAGCCCCTTGACGGCCAGCAGGCCGACCCGCAGGGCGGCCTGCTGGCCAGTCCAGCGCCGGTCGCTCGCATTCACGTCCGGCGGCAGAATCGCGAGGCCCAGGCGCCGCGCTTCGGAGACATAGGCGAAGACGCTGTAGAATCCGCCTTGGTTGCTGATCACAGCCGCCATGAACTCTGCCGGATGGTGGACCTTCAGATAAGCCGCCTGAAACGAAACCCGCGCATAGGAGGCGCTATGGGGTTTGCAGAAGGAATACCCGTCGAAACTCATCATCATGTCCCAGATCGCCGTGATCGACTCGTCGGAAACCCCTTTCGCCCGGGCGCCCTCCCGGAAGCGCCGGGCCTGGTCGCGCAGCTGCAGTTCCCGGTCTTTCTTGGAGAGGATCTTGCGCAGGCCGTCGGCCTCGACGTGGGTGAACCCGGCCACCGCCACGGCCGCCCGCGACACGTCTTCCTGATAGACCATGATGCCGAAAGTCTCCTCCAGCACGTCGGCCAGCAGCGGGTGGATGGGTGCCCACGAGCCGCCGTGCAGCCGGCGGATGTACTCGCGGATGTAGTCGTTGGCGGCCGGCCGGATGATGCTGCTGTGGACGACGAGATGCTCGAAGTCGCCCACCCGGGACTTCTGCTGCAACAGGCGCATGGCCGGGCTTTCGATGTAGAAGCAGCCCATGGTGCGGCCCTGGGCCACGGCCTGCTGGGTGACGAAATCGTCCTCGGGCTCCCAGCGGGACTCGTCGATCCCGATTCCGTTCTTCCGCAGATTGGCCTGGGCGTCGCGGATAACCCCCAGGCTGCGGTTGCCCAGCAGATCGATCTTCACCAGCCCGGCGTCCTCGGCCGCGTCCTTCTCCCACTGGATGATCGGCACCCCCTTGGGGGCGCGCTCGATGGGCACATATTCGTCGATCGGCCGGGGCGTAATGACGACCCCGCCGGGATGCACCGACAGATGCCGGGGGGTGCCGATGATCCGCTGCGCATACCGCAGGATCTCCGGCCATGGCGGGGGAAACTCCAGGGTCTTGGTTTCCGGCTGGCGCTTCAGCTCGCCCAGGAAGTCGGCATGGGCTTCCTCGGCGCGCCAGTACCAGGGCAGACGCCGGGACACCCGGTCGATCTCGGCCGCGGGCAGGCCGTAGACTTTGGCCACCTCGCGCACGGCCATGCGCGGCTGGAAGAGGACGTGGTTGGCCACCATCGCGGCATGCCCGCGGTGGCGGGCCAGCACGGTTTCGAGGACGGCGTCGCGTTCATCCCAGGCGAAGTCGACGTCGATGTCGGGCGGATCCGTGCGGCCCGGGTTCAGGAAGCGTTCGAAGTACAGGTTGTGCTTGAGGGGGCAGACATTGGTGATGCCGAGGCAGTAGGCCACGAGCGATGCCGCCCCGGAGCCGCGGCCGCAGGTGCGCGGGCTCAAGGCGACGATGTCGCGCACGATCAGGAAATAGGCGGCGAAGCCCATCTGCGCGATCAGGCCGAGTTCGTGCTCGAGACGCTCGACCACGGCCTCGCCGAGCTCCGCGCCGTACCGGCGTCGGGCGCCGGCGTAGGCCTCCGCGCGCAGGTTTCGTACGGCGGACTCGGCATCATGCCCTGCCAGAGGCGGCAGCACCGTGCCGAAGCGCGGACCGGTGAAGACGAGACGCTCGGCGATCGCGGCGGTCGCCGATAAGGCTTCCGGACTGGCGGTGAACCGCCGCTCGTATTCCGCCGGCGGAGCGAGCCAGGCATCTACCGGAGCCTGATCCCTCGCTTCGAGCCGCGAAAGACAGGTGTTGCGGGCGATGGCGCGCAGGATGCGGTGCCCGGCGGCGTCCTGCGGGCACAGGAAGAAACTGCCGGGCACGGCGACCGCCGCGACCCCCAGCCGACGAGCGGCCGTGCGCAGCGGGTGCGTGGCTAAAAGCACGCGGCGCGGCATGGCGGCCGCCACCGTAACCCCGCCGGCGTGCCAGGCTTCAAGCAGGTCCGGGTGTGCGGTCAGCACCGTCAGGCCGGCGGCGCGGGCGGGAAGATCCTTTTCAAGATTGAACGTCTCAGCTTGCAGGTGCCGACGGCTGAGCAGACGGCAGAGGTTGCGATAGCCCGCGTCGGTTTCCACCAGACACACGGCGCGGCGGCGGCTTCCCGGGTCAGTGATTTCGGCGCCCACGATGGGGGTGACGCCCTCGCGCCGGCAGGCGGCCAGAAACGGCCACAGCCCGTAGAGATTGTCGGTGTCGGTCAGCGCCAGGCGATCGTAGCCCATCCGCCGCGCGGCGCGGCAGATCTGCCGGGGCGAAGCCGTGCCCCACATGAGGGAGTAGTGGGAGCGGACGACGAGGGGGATCATGGATGTCCGTGGACCCGTCGGCCCGTGGACCCGTTGGCCGGAGAAAAACCGAAACCAGCAACGGGCCAACGGGCGCACGGGTCAACGGGCTCAACCGCCCGACCGATGGCAATCGCCTCCCAGCCGAATCGCCGGCGGACGGCGTCGACGGCGTCGATGAGACGGTCGCTTCTTTCGACCTGCTGCCGATCGTCGCCGAACAGGGCGAGCTGGGCCGGCGGGAACACCAGCCGGTCGCAGACGAGCCGCAGGTGCCGGATTCGCACCCGCCGGGTCCAGGCCAGCAGCAGGGCCTGGCGGGCGGCCGCGAACAGGGCGCCGTCCGCCGCCTTCGGCGCAACTCGTGGCCGGCGCGCTCCACCAGCCGGTAGAGAGCCGATAGCAGGATGCCGGCATCATTGGTGTCGCTGGCGAACGCGTGGCCGGCCGCGACGCTCGGGGGCCTCTCGCCGACCGCCAGCACGGGCGAGGGATCGATGCCGCGCACCGCCTCGTAGAGCCACATCGCGCGTTTGTCGAACGGTACCCGCAGGTCTTCCAGGCGCAGGGCGGCGACCTCACCGGCGCGGGTCAGGTTGAACTCGCGCAGGCGAATGAGGTCGTCGCGTTCGATGCCGGGAATCAACTCCAGGCCGAGGGGGGCGAGAAACGCCTGTTCCTCGCCCGCCGCGACGCTGCACTCGCCCTCGGGCTTGACCAGACGGGTGGCCACCTTGGCGATCAGCTTGTTCGGGGCCACCGACCAGACGGGCGCCAGACAGAGGCTCGCGCGGATCTCCCGGCGCAGGCGTACGGCCAGGTCCGCCGGCCGGCCGAAGAGGCGGCCGGTGCCGGTTGCATCGATGAAGAGATGGCCGTCGATCTCGCCGGCCTCGATACGCGGCGAGTACGGCAGCGCACGTTCCAGCAGGGCGTGCATGGCCTGTGCGTAGCGCTCGGGCCGCGGCGGCAGCACGCAGGCGTCCCGGCACAGACGCGCCGCCCGGGCGAGCGCCATGCCCTTGCGGACGCCCGCCCGGTAGGCCTCCTCGCTCATGTCGTAGACCGCCGCCCGCGCGGCGGCCGGCGGGGCCACGACCACCGGCCGGCCGTCCAGCCGCCGGTCGATGACCCGCTCCACCGCCACCGCAAAGTCGGCCACGTTCAGATGGATGATGCTGCGGTCCATTTACGAAGCCGTCCCGAGCAGCCGGATGAGCTGCGCCGCATTCCGCGGCGCCTGCCCGCGAACATGGTTGTTGAAGAAGACCACCCCCTGGGCGGCCCGAGCGGCCATGCGCGGAATGAGACCGTCCGCCCATTCGCGCAGCTCCTCGTCGCGGTAGTCGTAGTCGAACTGTTTTTGCATGTCGCCCGAGCGCCAGCCACGGGCGTTGCGGCCGTGGAAACGGATGTAGAAAAGCCCCGGATGGGTGACCGCGTCGAGCCGGGGAAAGAGGCCCGGCAGCGCCGGCGCGTCCACCGCCACGAGCGCCACGCGGCGGCGTTCCAGCTCGGCGAACACCCGGTCCGCGGCCCACGAGGCATGGCGGAACTCCACCGCCAGCGTCAGCCCCTGGAATTCGTCCAGGAGCTCGGCGAGGTAGCGGCGGCGGGCGGGGTCGCGGGCGAACCCCGGCGGAAACTGCGCCAGAAGGGCGGTGAGCCGGCCGGACTGCACCAGCGGGGCGATCCCCGCACGGTAAAGCGCCGCCTGGCCGCGCCACCCGCCGGGATCGACCTCGTGCGTGAGGGTCCGGGTCAACTTGGCCGTAAAGCGGAAGCCGTCGGGCGCCAGGTGCAGCAGGCGTTCGACGGAGGCGGCCTTCGGCATCTGATACCAGGTGTAATTGAGCTCGGTAATGCCGAAGTGCCGGGCATAGAACGCCAGCATCTCGCCGGCCCTGGCGCTCGGCGGATAGAACCCGGCCTCCGTCCACTCGGCGTACGAGTAGCCGCTGGTGCCCACGCGAATAGGGCCAACGGAATGCCGGACATTGGAGCCCATGAAGATCCCTCGAGTTTACCAGGGTGTTGAAAAACAAGTATCAGGCCGTCAGCCGAGGCGCACGGCCTTTTGGAAAGCGCAGCCTATTCGCAGATAGGTGAGCATTTCCAAAGGCCGTGCAACGAAGGATCACGGCCCGAGGCGCCGTTTTTCAGCAGCCTGTTAAAGGGGCGCGCGCAGCAGCCCGATTACCTTCCCCTGCACCAGGACCTCGCCGAAATCGCAGCGCAGGGGAGCATAGGCCGGATTCTCCGGCCGCAGCTCGATATGGCCGGCGCGCAGGAAAAATCGCTTCACCGTGGCCTCTTCGCCCCCGAGGAGGGCCACGACGATCTCGCCGTTGTTTGCGTATTGGCGGGGCTCGCAGATCACCAGGTCGCCCTCCAGAATTCCCGCCCCCTGCATGGAGTCGCCGATCCGTCCCACTGGCTCTGGGCGTACATCGGCAGCCCGGCCGTGATGCGGCCGACGATCGGCACGTCGCGGCCGCGTTGCAGGGCCGCCACCTCGCGGGCCCGGTTTAAAAGGTAGACGGTGCGGCCGTAGCGGCCTTCGCGCTTCAGCAGCCCCTTGGATTCCAGCATACGCAGGGTCCGGGCCACGGCCGCGTGGCTCACCTGGATGTCCGCGGCGGCCTCGCGCAGGCTGGGGGCCCGGCCGTCGGCGGCGATTCGGCGCCGCAGATAGTCCAGCAGGCGCTGCTGCGTAGGGGTGATTCTGTCCGGCATGAGTTCGTCTCCTGGCGATTTCC
>JALOPB010000107.1 GCA_025454115.1 Desulfobacterales bacterium
CCGTAATAGGTGTGAATGCCCTGGACCTCCAGCATGGGTCAGGCACCTCCCAAATAGGCTTCCTGGACCGTGACGTTCTGCCGCACCTCCTGCGGCCGGCCTTGGATGATGGTCTGGCCATGCTGCATGACCATGATGCTTGTGGCCACGTTGAACACGACATCCATGTCGTGCTCGCAGAAGAGGATGGTGAGCCCCTGCTCCGTGGCGAGGCGCTTCACCAGATCCATCGTGGTGGTGGTTTCATCCGGAGACATCCCGGCCGTGGGCTCATCCAGGATCAGCAGCTCCGGCTCGTTTCCCAAAGCGATGGCGATCTCAAGAACGCGTTTATCGCCGTGGGATAGCGAGCCCGCGATATCCAGCTTTTTATCGCTGAGACCCACGCTGTCGAGGATGCGGTTCGTTTCCTCCACCACCAGTGTCTGGGCCGGACGAAAGAGGGTGTGGCTCAGTTTCTTTTGGGAGAGCACCGAAACCTGGACATTGCGAAAGACCGAAAGCCGGGGAAAAATGTTGGCAATCTGAAAAGACCGGGCAATGCCCTTGCGGCAGATCTCATGAGCCGGCAGACCCGTAACGTCCACGTCCTTGAAAAGAATCCGGCCCCGATCGGGCGTGAGGTGCCCGGTGATCAGGTTGAACAAGGTGGTCTTTCCGGCGCCGTTTGGCCCGATCACCGCAACGAGGTCGCCCTGCCGGACCGTTAAGTCGGCGCCGGCGACCGCTTTGAAGTCTGCGAACGATTTATGGAGATGTTCGACCTGCAGCATCGGTTCCGCCCGCCTAATGGACAACGTCCGTCTCGCGTCGCCGGTCTCGGTTGCGCAGCCACGTCCTTATATTGATCCCCATGATCCCGTCCGGCAGGAAAAAAATGAGCAGGATGAGAACCACTCCGAGAATCAAGGTCCAATATTCCGTGTAGCTTCCGACAAAGGTGCGCAGCGCCACCATGATCGCCGCTCCCAGCATGGGGCCGAAAAAGGTAAACCAGCCGCCCAGCAGGCACATGATGAAAATTTCGAGCGACAGCACCCAGAAGAGCATGTCCGGAAAGACCGACCCCTCCAGGACAACGAACAGCACGCCGGCGGCGCCGGCAAAAAACGTCGCGATGACGATGGCCAGCAGTTGGTGGCGTCGCACGTTGATACCGACTGCCTGGCAGCGCTGGGGGTTGTCGCGCACGGCGCGCAGGGTCGCCCCGAAAGGTGATTTCAGGATCAGATACATGACGCCGAGGCAGGCGCTCACGACGATGAGAATGAAGTAATAGGCAGGGACCGATCCGGATAGCAGGCCCGGCATCGGGATCCCATGGATTCCGTCGTCGCCGTTGGTGAGGCCGTACCAGCGCAAGGCCAGGATCCAGAGCAGCGAGCCCAGGGAAATCTGCAGCATGCCGAAATAAAGCTTGTTCAGCCGCACACAGAAAGCGCCGATCACCAGGCCGGCAAAAGCCGCCACCACCGGCCCGGCGCATAACCCGATCCACGCCGGCAGAGCGGTTTTGGTGATGATCAGTCCGGCGGTGTAGGCGCCGACGCCGTAAAAGACGCCGTGATGGAACTGGTAGGCCCCGCCGTGGCCCACCAGCAGGTTCAGGCTCATGGCCAGCAGGCCCCACACGAAAATGACGGCCAGGATGTAGACGTAGAACCGGCCGGCAAAAAAGGGCACCAGCAGCAGGGCCAGCAGCACGGCAGCCGTCCACAGAAACGATGGGGTGCGGAGGATGTTCTTAACCATGCCGTGCCTTTTCACCAGACCGATTTCAATAGGCCCGTGGGCTTCAGGGTCAGAATGATGACCACCGCCAAATAGGGAAAGACGATGGCAAACTGCGGCAGGATCAGAACGCCCACCGATTGAGTGATTCCGAAGATCAGCGAGCCCGCCATGGCGCCCCAGATGTTGCCAAGACCGCCGATGGTGACGATCAGAAAGGCCTCGATGATGATGGAGTGATCCATGCCGAGCGTGATGCTGATGGTCGGCGACACCAACGCGCCCCCCAGACCGGCCAGCAGGCAGCCCAGTACGAAGGCAAACGCGAAGACCCAGCTCACGTTGATGCCGATGGCGCCCACCATTTCGCGGTCCACTGCCGCGGCCCGGGCGATCTTGCCGAATTTGGTCTTGGTCGAGAGCAGCCACAGGCCGACCGCGACCAACGGTCCGACCATGAGCAGAAAAAGATTGTACCGCGGGAAAGCCGTGCCGAGCACGGAAACAGACCCCTGCAGCATGGGCGGCGCCACGATGGACCGGTAGTCGGCGCCCCAGGTCATCTTGGTGAGGTCTCCCAGGATGAGCATCAACGCGAAGGTGAACAGCAGCAGCATCAGGTGCTCGCGCTCGTAGAGATGGCAGAACAGGAGCCGCTCGGCGGCCAGGCTGATCACCGCCACCACCAGCGGAGCGCAAAGCATGGCGAGCCAGAATCCGGCGGCGCTGCCCTCAAAGGCGACGGCGATGGTATGAGCGGCAAACGCGCCGATCATGTAAAGCGAACCGTGCGCGACGTTGGGCACCCGCAGGACGCCGAGAATAAAGCTCAGGCCGGATGAAACGATGAAAAGGATCATGGCCCGGCTTACCCCCACCAGCAGTTGGCTGGCGAGACCGGCCAGGGTGAAGCTGATGTCCATGAGGCGTATCGCCCTTTAAACGATCTGCCCGCCCTTCACCAGTGCCGGTAGGGCGGGCAGCAAGGATTCATATTCCAGTCTCACTTGCGCGCGGACTGGATCTCTTCGCAGGACGGCATCACCTCCGCCCCCCGCAGGGTCATGATGTCGGTGGCGACCGCTGCGCCGTATTCCTTGGATATCTTGGTGGTCCCGAAAAGCATGGGATAAACCACCTGGTGATCGCAGGCCCGCATTTCGACCTTGCCGACAGGGGTGTCGACTTTGAGGCCCTCGATGGCGTCGATGAACTTCTCCCGATCGATCTTGCCGGCCTTGCGGAAGGCTTCGGCGATAAGATACGCCGTGGTGTAGGCATGAAACGCCGGGAAACCCGGAGGGGCTTTGTACAGCGCCTGATAGTCCTTCACGAACTTTTGATTGGTGCTCAACTCCGGGTAATAGAACAGGTAATCCATGGTGCCCATCACACCCTCCGGCGCCTCGGTCCCGAGCGGCTTGAGCACGGCGTAGTCGATGGCGGTGTGGATGTAGATGGGTATTTTCTGGTTGATACCCGTGGTTTTAATGGTCTTCAGCACGTTGGCCATGCTGGCGCCGCCGGTGCAGAAATGAATGAGATCGGGTTTGGCTGCCTGAATGCTGGTGAAATACGGCACGAGGTCCGGCTCCCCGACCTTCCACCAGGTCTTGCCGATAAATTCCACATCCGGTTTCATCTGCTTCATGTAACGCGCGAAACTCTCATCCAGGGCGTGTCCGTACTCGTAATCGTCCCCGGCAACCCAGATCTTCTTGATGGGTTTTTTGGACAGCACGGTGGCCGCGGTCTTGCCCGCCATGGCGGTGTTCTCGGTCGTGGAGAACACGTAGCGATGGCCCGCCTTGCCGGTGACGTTTTCGCTCTTGCTCATCCAGGCAATGTATGGAATTTTTTCCTTCTTGGCCACGGCGTCGGATACGGCCATGGCCAGCCCGCTGTTGACGGTTCCGACGAGGAGGTCCACGTTTTCCTTCAGGACCAGCTCCTTGGCCATGTTAAGTCCGATGTCCACCTTGAACTTGTCGTCCCGGGTGACGAACTCGATCTTCCCACCGAGGACGCCCTGCTTGTTGATCTCGTTGACAGCCATCTTGAAGCCGTTCAGGGCGTCATTCCCGAAAACAGCCGGCGGCCCGCTGTAGGTGTCGACAATACCGACCTTGATATTGCGCGCGTCGGCCGGCGCCGGCAGCAGCAGCGCTGAAATGACCCAACATCCCGCCATCAGGAGCAAGCTGACTTTTAAAACGTGTTGCCTTTTCATCGAGGTCCCCCCTTCGTCAACGAAGTTGAAAGATGTGTCCCTGGGCGCTCCGGTTAGTGATAGGGTCCAATGCGGTATAGATCTTGAAATAAGCTAGTTTTCCTAATAAGGATGCTAACCGAAGTCAAGAATTAACTTTGCAAGGAGAACGCCCCATGATCCGGATCAACGAACACTACCTGAAGCTCCAGGCCTCTTACCTGTTTGCGGACATTGCCAAGCGTGTGGCAGCGTTTCAGAAGGACCACCCGGGCAAGGAGGTCATCAAGCTCGGCATCGGCGACGTGACCCGGCCGCTGCCGGCGGCCTGCATCCAGGCCTTCCACCAGGCCGTCGATGAAATGGCGGAAGCGGCCACCTTCCGCGGCTACGGACCCGAGCAGGGCTATGACTTTCTCCGGGAGAAAATCGCGCGGGAGGATTTCCAGGCCCGCGGCGCCGATGTCTCCGCCGATGAAATTTTCATCAGCGACGGCGCCAAGTGCGACAACGGCAATCTCCAGGAGATCTTTGCCACCGACATTACGGTGGCTATTCCCGATCCGGTCTATCCGGTCTATCTCGACACCAACGTCATGGCGGGACGCACCGGCGACTTCACGGACGGCCGCTATCAGGGCGTTGTCTACATGGACTGCACCCGGCAGACGGGCTTCGTTCCAACCATTCCGAAAGCAAAAGCCGATCTTGTTTACCTGTGTTTTCCCAACAATCCCACCGGCGGCACCATCACCAAAGCCCAGCTGAAGCAATGGGTGGAGTATGCCCGCACGAACAAGGCCATCCTGCTTTTCGACGCAGCCTACGAAACCTTCATCCGCGACGACCGCCTGCCGCATTCCATTTTCGAGGTCGACGGCGCCCGGGACGTCGCGATCGAATTCCGCAGCTTTTCCAAGACCGCCGGATTCACCGGCACGCGCTGCGCCTACACGGTCGTTCCCAAATCGTGCATGGCCTACACCGCCGCGGGTGAGCCCCGACCGGTGCATCCTCTTTGGAACCGGCGCCACACCACCAAGTTCAACGGGGTGTCCTACCCGGTGCAGCGGGCGGCCGAGGCGGTTTACAGCCCGGAGGGTCGCACCCAGTGCCGGCAGCTCATCGACGACTACCTGCGCAATGCGGCCCTGATCCGAAAAGAAATGACGGCTCTGGGGTATGAGTGCATCGGCGGGGACAATTCCCCTTACATCTGGGTGGACGGGAAGATGGACTCATGGAAGTTTTTCGATTTCTTGCTGGAGAAGGCCAACGTGGTGTGCACGCCCGGGGTGGGCTTCGGCCGCTGCGGCGCCGGTTTTGTCCGCATCAGTGCTTTCAACGACTATGAAAACGTCCAGAAAGCGATGGAGCGCATCCGCAAAGCCATCACTGCGGCGTAGGACCGTCCAAAAAAAGGGGCGGTTGCCGAAACGACAAACCGCCCTTAATCTTTTATGGTGCTCGGAGGAATCAGACAGCAGCCTTCAGTTTTTTTCCGGCCTTGAACTTTACGACCGTGCTGGCTTTGATCTTGATTTCGGCGCCGGTCTGCGGGTTTCTGCCCTTGCGGGCCTTGCGGCGGCCCTTGGAGAAGGTGCCGAAGCCGACCAGAGTGATCTTGCCCTCTTTCTTTTTAAGAGTTTTGATGATTCCGTCGACAAACGAATCCAACGCGGCGCCAGCGGCGACCTTGGTAATGCCGGCATCTTTGGCCATGGCCTCGATTAAATCTGCTTTCGTCATTCTGACCTCCTTGGTAAGATGATAAGTGGTTGCATGAACGGTTTCACAGGATGATGGAACCATCATCCCGATTTCAGCCAATAGCGAAATATAGAGATCATTTGCGAAAGTCAATAAGAATGTTGCGCCAAGCCCCCAATAATAAGGCTTTACCGGTGGCGCTTCTTCCGGACGGCGCTAAATACCTGCTTTGGGGCATCTGCCTGTTGCTGGCCGCTGCTACGACGGCGACGGGCGCCCAACCGCGCGATGTCCTGATGCAGAGCATTGAGGATGGCCGCCGCATCCTGATGGATCCGGCCTTTCAGCCGGCCGACCGCAAGGCCTTACAGCAGGAGAAGCTGCGCGACCTGCTGTATCGAGACTTCGACTTCGTGGAGTTTTCCCGGCGGGTGCTGGCGAACAAATGGGGGGTGTTCTCTCCGGTTCAGCGGCAGGAGTTCGTCCAGGTATTTTCGCGCTTCCTGGCGGATTTCTATCTATCCCGCCTGCAGCAGCGCTACACGGATGAAACCGTGGCCGTGCGGGAACAGACGATCAGCGCCCCGGGAAAGGCCCGGGTGCGGGCCGGGGTTGTCTGGCAGGCGCGCGAATTTCCGGTTGAAATTTACCTGCACGACCGGGGGGCCGGCTGGAAAATTTATGACTTGAGTGCACTGGGGATCAGCGCCGTGCAGATTTACCGAGCCCAGTTTCAGGAAATCCTACGCACCCAGTCGCCAGCGGAAGTTATCGACCTGATTCGGCGCAGGCTTGAAAATTAATGAATCGGTCCGCCGCACACCGCGGGTCGATTCATTCGCCCAGCTGTTTTTTAAAAGCCTCGATGGCGTCGCGCAGCATTCGCCGGATGAAAACCTCCTGGTCGCCGCGCGCCTGCTGGTGGTAGGACTCGTAATCCGGATGAGAGTCGTTCAGCTCCGGAGGATGGAGCTTGGATTGCTGCTTCACCGCTTCGAACCGCTGGATCATCTCGATCAGGCTGGTGTCCTGGCAGGGAAGACGGGTCAACCAGCCGAGGCGCCGCATCATCTCAAACCGGACATGGTCGGCCAGGAAGAGATGGATATCGACCACCCGCATCTGCTCGTCGTTGGCGAGGTAGTAGAATTTGGCGGCCGCGCCGAGATCGAGCGCTCCCATGATGATCTCATAAAAGGCCGTTGAGCTGCTCTCTCCCGGTTGCGCCAGGCTAAAAAGGGTCTTGTCGGAAAGGTCGGACAAACGCGTATGCGTACCGTAGGATTCGCCGAAGCGCTTCTGCCAGGGCGTGAAACTCCTCTGCTCCAGCGCCTTTTCACGGAAGGCCTGCAGATCGACGATTTTGTTCATGCCCGTCCTCCGATGGGTTGGCTTCGGCCGCGGGTTCGACGGCCGTCGAGGGAAGAAAAACGGCGCATGGAATCCAGGAACAGAATGCCACCCTTGCGCACCGGCGTCAAGCCGCCTGATCATCAGGATCCGACCGCGCCGGGCGGAGGCCGTAACGATAGGCGCCATATGGTCGGAAAACCGGCTCGCCTGCACCGACCGCTCTGCGCACCGGCAGATCGTCTTTCGCCTTGTGCACCTGACCGTAATCAGCTACATTTTTGGAAACCGCCCGGCATCACTCTGAAGGAGCGCGACCCATGGAAATAGTAGACGCCATCCCCCTTGATCTCAGTTTGAGCGCAGTTCAGGCCAAGCTGAAATCAACGGATTCAAAATCCGTCGGCGAACTCCTCGACCAAGCGCTTTCGTTGGCCGAAGCCAGAGCGGTATTCGCCCCGGCCTATATCGAAAAAAAAGACGATGATCAGGTGGTGATTGACGGGCGGTGCTTTAAAAGTCGCGTCTTGCGCAAAAACCTGGGCGATGTCGGCCGGGTCTTCCCCGCCGTGGTGACGATCGGCGGCCGGCTGGAGGAGGCCGCGCACCGATCCGCAGACCTCCTGACGCAATATTACCTCGACCAGATCGGCAATCTCATTCTGGCCGAAGCGCGTTCAGAGCTGATCCGTAGGCTTTGCCGGCAATTTGCTCTCGACAAACTTTCCTGGATGAGCCCGGGATCGCTGGAGGACTGGCCTATCGAAGCGCAGCGGCCGCTGTTTGACCTTCTCGGAGAGGCTCCCGCCGCCATCGGGGTTCAGCTTACCGAAAGCCTCCTGATGCTCCCTGCCAAATCCGTGTCCGGCATCTTCTTCCCCTCCGCGTCCACTTTCTTCAGCTGCCGCCTCTGCCCGCGCGAACGCTGCGAGGGGCGCAAGGCGCGCTACGACGAAGCGGTCGCGCGCGAATACGGGGTCCTCAAATAGAGCGGCGCCTTACTGCGGGTCCTTAGCCGTCTTTCCCAGGCGCATGCCGATCAGGCCGATTTCAAACAACAGGTAGAGCGGAACGGCCATCATAGCGAGGTTGAAGGCATCCGGCGTCGGCGTCAGGACGGCCGAGATAATGGTGAGAGCGAGAATGGCATAGCGCCGATTCCTTGCCAGGGCGTGATGCGTCAAAACGCCGATCCGTCCCAAAAGAATCATCGCCAGCGGCATTTCAAAAACGATCCCGAAGCCGAACAGAAACAGCAGACAGAACGCCGCAAACTTTCGCACGGAGATAATGGCCTCCAGGTGCGGTCCTTCGAACTCGAGCAGGAACTGGACCCCGTAAGGCAGCGAGATGTTCAGGCAGAAAAGAACCCCGGCATAGAACAGGACCACGGAAGCCAGCCAGAAGCCGCGCACCATCCGGCGCGAAAACGATGGAAACAGGGGTTGAACGCCGGAAAGAAGAGCGTAAAGCATGTACGGCATGCCCGCAAATACGCCGCAGGCCAGAAGGATCGGCTCGGCCAGGTAGTACCCGGCAATCGAACAGACCAGCACCACCATGCCAATGCGGATGAACGACCGGCGCAGGACCTGAAGGGTGTCAAAGACCCGGTCGGGCTTTTTGGCAGCGGGTTGTTCGGCAGCTGGGTCTGAGCGCATTTCCCGTCGATTTCCCCATCAAATAAACGGTCGGAACACAGGCCCCGACAGCGGTTCCTTTTGGCACGTAGGCTTGGACCGACAGCGGTTCCTTTTGGCACGTAGGCTTGGATTCTGTCAAGGCGCCTTTTGAATCCGCCCGCCTCCTGGCTTCGGGACAGGCGATAAATTGACAAAGAACGGCCTGAAAGATAGGCTGGCGGTATAAACGCGCTCTGGATGGTCTGATGAATTTTAAAGTCGTATTGCAGAATCTGCTCCGACGGTTTTCAGAGGCCGGGGTTGAAGTTGCGTTGTCCGGAGGACTGGCGCTGAGTACGATGGGTGTTTTCCGCTTCACGAAAGACATCGACTTCGTGGTGTTGGAGGAGTCGGCCGGGGCGGTGGAAAAGATCATGACCGCGCTCGGCTATGAAAAGCAGGGTTTCAGCAGCGCCGAAATCCTGTCTTACATCTCGCCGCTCAAGGCGCTGGGGCAGGTGGATTTTCTCGTTGCCAGACGGAAATACAGCCGCGCCATGGTGAAGCGGGCCCGCGCAATGCCCGTGGTGGACGGCGAGCTGACGGTGAAGGTCCTGCAGGTCGAAGACGTGATCGGCCTTAAGCTTCAGGCGCTGGCAAACGACCCCCAGAACCGCTATGCAGTGGACGCCCCGGATATCCAGCGGCTGCTGAAGCTCCACGGGAGCCGCCTGGATATGGCCCGCGTGCGTGAGTATTTTGGCCTGTTTGAAAAAGAGAGCCTTCTGGAGGAGTGGTTGCGTGACGTTGACTGAGGAAGAAAAGCGCGAAATGCTGCTGGACGCCCGCGACCCGACGCGCGCTGCAGCGTTTGCCGCCGCCCAAAGGGCCAGCCACGCCGGCACCCTGGACGATTATATCGAATTCCTGTCCGAGAACATGAGCATGGCCGCCGCATCGGCGCCCCGAATCACGGTAACGGACGACTTTAGACTTTAGATCCCCTTCAACCCTTTATGCCGTGTTTGCGGCCTCCGCCCGCAAGCTCATGTCCTCGCCCCGCGCCAGCCGCCGCTTCAATCTCGCCGGCGGAACGCTCCTATCCGCCGCCGGCATTTGGGCCTTGATGGCCATCCCGACTGAAACAATGCCTCCGCGACTACCCCGCAGTTGCCCTCTTGGGAGCACGGCAGACCGGAAAAACGACCCTCGCCAAATCCATTTCGCCGGTTTATTTCGATTTAGAACTTGAGTCCGAAAGACTGCGCCTGGACCTGCAGTGGGAAAACGCGGTGCGCGGTCCTCGTCCATTGGTTTTGGATGAAGCTCAAAACTATGCGGCCATATTTCCCCGGATTCGAAGCGCGATTGATTCCGATCGCCAGCGCAATGGGAGTTTCCTTATCCTCGGCTCCGTCTCGCCTGGCTTGATGAAACCGGTTTCAGAGTCCCTGGCGGGCCGGATCGCGCTGGTCGAGCTATCGCCCTTTTCGATGGAAGAACTCCCGGACGCCGCGGCTGACCGTCTGTGGCTGGTTGGCGGATACCCCGACGGAGGCATCCAGAATAAGAAGCTTTACCCCGCCTGGCAGAGGAATTACCTGGACGTTCTGGCGATGCGCGATTTGCCGAACTGGGGATTGCCCAGCAAGCCGACCGTCACGGCGCGCTTTTTCAAGATGCTGGCCGCTGCCCACGGCACCCTGTGGAATGCCTCCCAACTCGGCAAAAGCATGGGGCTTTCCTATCATACGATAAATATTTATCTGGATTACCTTGAACAAACCTATCTCATTCGCAGGCTGCCTCCCTATTCCGCCAATGTTCGAAAACGCCTGGTCAAGAGTCCGAAAATTTACTGGAAGGACTCCGGGCTTCTGCATGCACTCATGAATGTGGACCGGCTGGATGATTTGCTCGCTCAGCCGTGGGTCGGAATCAGCTGGGAAGGGTGGGTGATCGAGCAGGTGCTGACCGCTTTAAACCATCGCGGAATCAATTACGAGGCATATTTTTTCCGCACCAGCGACCGGCATGAGGCAGACTTGGTCCTTCGTTTGGGGCGCAACACATGGGTGCTGGAAATCAAATTGGCTTCCGGCGTCGAGCGCAAGGATATGCACCGACTGGAAGCATGCGTCTAAATGCTAAAGGCCGACAAAGGCATTCTGATTTCACGCTCCACGGAGCATATTGAAGGAAAGAGCTCGGTTTCCACCAACCTCGAAGGAGTTTTAGGGATGCTGCCGAAGGGATAATCCGCTTCGGCAAATCCAATTCGGTATCGATGGCTTGCAGTGTCACGGCGGTAATGCGCTAAGCAATAAATGAACAGGGATGTCGCATGCCCTCTGGATTAATCGCTAAACGAGACCTGACACCTTTTTATTTTCGATGTGCCGTAACGGCAAATCGTTGGTCCTTTAGCAGCTTGCCAACGGAGAACACCCCCTATATAATCCTCATAGATACGAAATAGCAGCCGATAATTTAAAAGGGACACACCATGGATCGAAAAATCCAATCAGTTGCTTCGGAGCTGAAGAAGAATATAGCCGCAAAGTATGAGCTTTTGGATTTCAAGGTTTTCGGCTCGTCCGCACGCGGCGACCGACGGGCGGAATCCGATATCGATATATTTGTTCTGTTGCAACACGTGGAGCGGGGCATCGAGGAAGATTTTTTCAATATCGCCTATGAACTTGAGCTCGAGCATGATTGTTTGATCTGATCGTTTTCGACAAAGACGGAATAGAGGAGCTCTTATCAAAAACCCCTTTGTACCGCCAGGTAGTTGAAGAGGGAATCGCTGTATGAAGCCAGGAGATCAGGAGGCCCTAGTCATTCATCGTTAAACATGGCCAGGTGAAAGGGTACTTTAACCGCGAGTTTATTAAAACAGAAAAACTTCCGAAGGACATCGGGAGATTTTATAACAAGGCGTTCGAATACAGGCAGAAGTTTGATTATGTGGACTTCATTTCACCTGATCGATCCATGGTATCCGAATATATTGAGACCGCTATAGGCATTATTTCGCAGATAAAACGCTACCTGGGAAAATAGCGACTCAAAAATCCAGCCGATGCGAATAGCTTTTATCAGCCGGCTTAAGCCTTCAGCTTCTTCCCGTCGCTCCAGGCCCTGCCCACCTTCTCGCCCACGCGCCAATAACCGTTGTCCGGCATGGTCAGCGTGAAGGGGTCGATTTTCCGGATGTCGGGCTTGCCGTCCGTCAGGAAGCGTTCTTCCGTATGCACCTCGACGACGTCGCCGATGTAGAGGGTGTCGAAGGGCAGCTTGACCGCCTGGTTCAGGCGGCAGGCGATGCAGACTGGGCATTCTCGGATCAGGGGAGCGCCTGGCAGGCTTCCGTAGAAAACGTCGAACAGCTTGGACTTGTCGACCTTCTTACCCGAGACGATCCCGCAGTAGTCGGTTTTCTCCAGAAGCGAAACATCCGGCACGTTGATGCTGAAAGCACCGTTGGCGTCAATGCCCAGGTTGGTGTGATGGGCTCCCAGGGCGACCATCATCATCGCCGGCTTGAAGTTAACGCGGGACACCCAGGCCGCCGCCATGAAGTTCGCCTTGCCGTCCACCACCGCGCCGACGATCGTCATCGGCATGGGATACAGGAATGCATCATTGGGT
>JALOPB010000108.1 GCA_025454115.1 Desulfobacterales bacterium
GCATCCGCCGATTTCCTGAAGCTTCCCGGATGCAGCCCGTTGCCGTTGGGCATCGTGGCCGGTGGAAATTGGCCGCTTTGCGTCGCACGGACCATCTCCGAAGAGCTGCGCCTGCAAGCCTCCCTGCGCAGCCCCAAGGGCGAAGAGGCCTGGGCGGTGCGCCACGGCTCGCTTTACTGGGTCTTCCCCAACTGGGAGCTGGACTTGCGGGAGCAGACGGCGGCGCTGCGCCGGGCGGGCTACCGCCTGTTCGTGCACGTCGTCGAACCGATGCCCCCGACCGTCAAACGGAAGGTTCGGCCGGGGCTCTGGAACTGGGACGGGAATTTGCTGTAGAAAAAAGTGCCTAAAGTTAAAAGTGCCTAAAGTGCCTAAAATGTAATGACGCAAACCCGGACGCCGGCTATGGATGTTTTCTGCCAGCCTCGTATCCAAACCCACTCTTGATTTTAGGCACTTTAGCGCATTTTAGGCATTTTAGGCACTGGCCCCTTACTTCTTCTTTCGCAACCGTTCCATCGCCATTCTCAGGCTGGTCTGCATGCGGCTCAAGGCCTGGGCGAGCATGCCGATCTCGTCGCGTGACCCCGTGTCGATCTGAACGTTGAGATCGCCGAGGCTCATGCGTTCGGCGGCGTCGGTCAGCTTCATGATGGGCGTCGCCAGGGCGCGGGCCGAAAACCACGCACAGGCTGCTGCGAGCAGCACCGTTGCGGCCAGCAACGCCAAAGCGAAATTCTGGATGACGGCCAGGGCTTCGAACACCTCCTGTTCCTCTTGCATGAGCGCCAACACCCATCCGTAGTTGCTGCGACGGGCGTGCCCCAGCATGGGCTGGCCGTTTTCACCCGTAAACGCCGCCGTCATGGTGGTCCATCCCTTTTTGCGGAATTCGGTGATCAGGGGGTGGGAGTTCAGGTTTTCTCGTTTTTCAACCAGCTGCTTCTTCGGGTGTGAGAGCACGAAGCCCTTGTCGTCCACTAGAAACGCAAGTCCGGTACCGCCTTTCTTCCAGTTTGCGATCTGCTTGGACATATCCTCCACCGTCATGGCGGCCGCCATGACGCCGACGATGCGGTTGTCTTCCTTGATGGGGACCGCCACCACCAGGGCCGGCACGTTCGATGTCCGTCCGACGACGGTCTGCCAGCCGACCGCCTTGCCGGCCAGGACGTCCTTGACATACTGGCGGTCGGCATAGCTCACCAGCGGTTGGCCGTCGTTGCGCGCAACGTTCATGCCGTTCGGTGCGACGGTGAACACCAGATACATCCAGGGATACTCGCGGTGGACGGCCTTGAGTGCGGCCTCCTGCTGTTCACGGGTCATGGAGATGATTTCGGGCAGATTGGCAACGGTGCGCAGCATGCTGAGATTGGCGTTGATCCAGTCGTCCACCTGATCTCCCAGGCCCTTGGCGGTCTGCGCCATGAGGGCTTCGGAATCACTGCGGATACGGTCGCTGGTTTCCCGAAACGTGAGGAACCAGAAAATTCCGAACGGCAGGAGACTGATTAAAAGCATCACCAGCAGCGTTTTGCCGAACAGCCCGAAGCGGGCCTTGGGGGCGGAAGCGGATGGGATCGCCGGTGTTTCCACGCGTTCCGGCTCGGACGCCGCCATGGCCGGTGCGGGAATCGACAACGTCGCCGCCGGGTTGTCCCCGGCTGCGCCAGCGCCCAGGAAGGCCGCCTCCACCGGCGGCGTTTCGGGCGGCCGGCCGGGATCGAAAATGGTCTCGGCCAGCTGGATCGTCTGCTGCGGCCGGGAAACATGAATCATGTGCCCACAGGCCTTGCACTTGACCTTCGCGGTTGCCGATTTCATCCGGGTCTCATCAATCCGGTACCTCTTGCTGCAGGCATCGCAGGTGATGTCCATCATAAGCAGGCTCCTGGTCTTACGGTTTGAGTTGGTTGAGGATCGCGATCATCGACTTCTTGAAGCGGATCCGGCCGTCTTCCTCGGGGATATCAAGCGCCACGCGGTTGATGAGCCCGGCAGCCTGTTCCATCGGAATGGCCGCGGCATCGAGTTGCAGCTCGGTGATGCCGTCGTCGACGACGATGTCCGCTATGGGCCCGATGAGGCGGGCCAGATTCATCCGCAGCGACGGCAAAAAGTTCTGGTCCACCAGCGCGGCGGCCTTCTGGACCGCCTCGATGAGGCCCTGTTCCAGAAGTTTTTTCAGGTTTTTTTTGAAGGCGGCCGCGTCCATCTCCACCTCGGCGGCGATCTGGTAGAGATTTTTGCGTTCGTCGATCGCCAGCAGCAGGCGGATCATGTCCGCATCGAGCGAGACGGGCGCCAGATCCTTGTGGATCCGTTTGCGGAAGTACAGGCCAGCGGCACTCTTGGGAATGAAGTCCATGCCGTCACGCTTCTCAATCTGCGGCTGGATGCAAGCAGCGGAGGAGATGTCCTCCGCTGTGCCCAGAGCGGGGAAGTAAGGGTGCGTGTGGCGGGCGCTCGCCGTTGGGAAACCGAACGGCGCTGCCCGTCGAAAACCAATCAGATCGATGTCCTGGATTTCTTCTCGATTTCCTCCTTGAGCTTTTTTTCCATTTCCGCAAAAAGGCTTTTCTTCTTTCCGGTCTGCTCGGCTTGCAGCGATTCGATCTTCTGGGCGAAGTGACGCTGATGGTCCTGGAACTTCTTGACTTCGTCCTCCAACCGGCGGCCGGCTTCTCCGCGCGGAATGTCTTCGATCTTGAGGTGATCGCGGATGAACAGCCGTTCCCCGAAGGAGCCCTGCACGGACTCCAGAACTCCCAGCTCCTGAAGCCGGCGACAGATGATGCCGGCATGTTCGGTCGAGAAACCCAGCATGCGGCAGGCGTCTTCGATCGTGGCCGGCCGGCCGTGGGCGTGCTCGTGCACGCGGATGGCGGCAACCAGAAGGTGCGCCTCTGTGTAAAGATCCTTGCATGGAGCGGGAGTGGCCATCGGCGCCATCCTCTCTTGACTTCGCTGATGGTTCAGACTAACATTTTCGGATAATTTGTCAAGCCGGGCCTAACCCCGGAAAACCCGATTGAAACGACCGGTGGAGGGTGAAATGACCGAAATTATCGAGGTGAAGGCGAGAGAGATTTTGGATTCGCGCGGAAACCCGACCGTGGAAGTGGATGTCCATCTGGCCTGCGGTGCCCAGGGGCGGGCCGCGGTTCCCTCCGGCGCATCCACCGGCCAACGGGAAGCGCTGGAGCTGCGGGACCGGCGCTCCAAACGCTATGGCGGCAAGGGCGTGGCGACGGCGGTCGCCAACGTCATGAGCCGCATCGCCCCGGCGGTCTGCGGCCTGGACGCCGCCGACCAGACGACGCTCGACCGGCGCATGATCGAACTCGACGGCAGCGCCAACAAATCCAAGCTGGGCGCCAATGCCATTCTCGGGGTTTCCATGGCGGCGGCGCGTGCGGCGGCCGAGGCCTTCGGTTTGCCGCTTTACCGCTACCTCGGCGGAGTCACCGCCCACACCCTGCCGATCCCCATGATGAACATCGTCAACGGCGGCGCTCATGCCGCCAATAACCTGGATTTCCAGGAGTTCATGATCATCCCCTTCGGCGCCGATTCGCTGGTCCAGGCCGTGCAGATGGGGGCCGAGACCTTCCACTGCCTGAAAGGGATCCTCAAGAAGCGCGGTTTGAACACGGCCGTCGGTGACGAGGGCGGCTTCGCCCCGGATCTCGAGTCGAACGAGGCGGCCATTCGGTTCATCATGGAAGCCATCACGGCTGCCGGTTACCGTCCCGGCAAGGACATCGGCATCGGCATGGACGTGGCGGCGAGCGAGTTCCATCGGGACGGTAAATACGTCTTGAAATCCGAAAACAAGCGCCTGAGCTCGGGACAGATGATCGCGTTGCTGGAGGGACTGGTCGAGCGCTATCCGATTCTTTCCATCGAAGACGGCCTGGCGGAGGGTGACTGGAACGGCTGGAAAACGTTGACCGATCAGCTGGGCGGAACGGTCCAGGTGGTGGGCGACGATATCTTCGTCACCAATCCCGGCATCCTCCGCAAGGGGATTGAACAGGGCATCGGCAATTCGATTCTCATCAAACTCAACCAGATCGGAACCGTCACCGAAACGCTGGACGCCATCGAACTGGCCAAGAGCGCCGGCTACACCACGGTGATTTCGCATCGTTCCGGCGAGACCGAGGACAGCTTCATCGCGGACCTGGTCGTGGGCGTCAACGGCGGCCAGATCAAGACCGGCTCGTTGTCCCGCAGTGACCGGATCGCCAAGTACAACCAGTTGATCCGGATCGAAGAGGAACTGGGTGAGGCCGGGCGCTTCTGCAAGACGATATTTTAGTCCTCCGTCGAGGTAGTTTTATGCCGTTCAATACCAAGTTCATTTTCGTAACCGGAGGGGTTCTGTCCTCCCTCGGCAAGGGGCTCGCTTCGGCGTCGATCGGCGCGTTGCTCGAGAGCCGGGGCTTGACGGTGTCGCTGCAGAAACTGGACCCCTACATCAACGTCGACCCCGGCACGATGAATCCGTTCCAGCACGGTGAAGTGTTCGTCACCGACGACGGCGCCGAAACGGATCTGGATCTGGGCCACTACGAGCGCTTCACCACGGCCACGATGGGCCAGCGCAACAACTACACGACCGGCAAGATTTATTACTCGGTCATCAGCAAGGAGCGGCGCGGCGATTACCTGGGCGGAACGGTGCAGGTCATTCCACATATCACGGACGAGATCAAGAACTGCATCAAGGGCGTGGCCGACGGCGTCGATGTCGTCATCGTGGAGATCGGCGGTACGGTCGGGGATATCGAAAGCCTGCCGTTTCTGGAGGCCATCCGCCAGTTCCGGGCCGATGTGGGCCGGGACAATGTCATCTATATCCACCTGACCCTCGTGCCCTACATCACCACCTCCGGCGAGGTCAAGACCAAGCCCACCCAGCACAGCGTGAAGGAGCTGCGCAGTATCGGCATCCAGCCCGACATCCTGCTGTGCCGCACCGACCGGTTCTTATCCAAGGAGCTCAAAGCCAAGATCGCCCTTTTCTGCAACGTCGGTGTCGATGCCGTCATCACCGCCAAGGACGTCGGCTGCATTTATGAGGTCCCGCTGGTTTTCCATCAGGAAGGGCTCGATCACAAAATCGTGGAGCTGCTCAACATCTGGACGCGCGCACCCAAACTGGACACCTGGGAAGAGGTGGTGCGCCATTTCAAGGAACCGCTGCACGATGTCACCATTGCCATCGTCGGCAAATACGTGAACCTGACCGAATCGTACAAAAGCCTGAACGAGGCTCTGCATCACGGTGGGGTGGCCAACCGCAGCAAGGTCAACCTGTTCTTCGTCGATTCGGAGAAAATCGGGAAGGATACCTGCAGCGAGGTGCTGGCCAAAGCCGACGGCATTCTGGTGCCGGGTGGGTTCGGCCGTCGCGGGGTGGAGGGTAAGATCTGTGCCGCACGTTATGCCCGGGAGCAGGGGGTCCCTTATTTTGGGATCTGTTTGGGGATGCAGATCGCCGTCATCGAATTCGCGCGCCACGCTGCGGGCCTTGAGAAGGCCAACAGCTCCGAATTCGACGAGTTCACCCCCGACCCGGTGATCTACCTCATGACGGAGTGGTTCGATGAGCGCACCCGTTCGGTGCAGCACCGGGACGCCACCTCGGAGAAGGGCGCCAGTATGCGACTGGGCGCCTATCCCTGCCGCCTGACGGCTGGAAGCCTGGCGCACCGGGCTTACGGATCCGAGGAAATTGCGGAGCGCCACCGGCACCGCTACGAATTCAACAATGCCTACCGGCAGCGGCTCGAAGAGCAGGGGCTCGTCTTCTGCGGCACCTCGCCGTCCGGAGACCTGGTGGAGATCGTGGAGCTTCGGGACCATCCCTGGTTCTTAGGCTGCCAGTTCCATCCCGAGTTCAAATCCCGGCCCATGGCCGCCCACCCCCTGTTCCGGGACTTCATCGGCGCCGCGCTGGCTTACTCGCGGCGCCGGTCCGCGGCCTGATCCGTCGTCCTCGACCCCAGACGTCTCATCGATCGCCTCGAGGTATTACTCCGGCAATAAAAGACGCTCCATGCGGCCCTATGACTTGTCGGCGGGGCGGGTTTTCAGCCGCAGCGCGCCGCCACCAATTCTTCAGGCGACCCTGCCACGCCCCAAAGCCGTCTAGAAGAACCGCGCGCAGGCAGAGACGGCCGGCGGCTGTGTGGGCATCGGTCCTCCGGGGCTGTCCGGAACCATATGAAGCGGGCTGGCTGCCGGTCGATGGTTCGTTGAACGGGTGGTGGCGGCGCGCTGCGGCTGAAAACCCGCCCCGCCGCTGGGCCTTATTACTTCTTTATGAACTCCTTCAAGGTGCGCCGGGCGCACTCCGGGCAGTAGCTGGACGTGATGTCCAGGCAAGCCCGTTCCTGGATGAATCGTTCCACCGGAACCCATTCGCCCTGGCCCGGAACCTGGCCGGTGTCGTCGCGGATCTTCTTGCAGACGCAGCACATGGGCAGGATCTTCTGGTAAAGATTGATCCGGCGGGCCAGCTCCAGCTTCTCCAGACAGCGCTCGACGCGGAAGAACATCTCGGAGGATTCGCAGGGTTTGAGCATGTAGTCGTCCGCCTGGTTGCGCAGCGCCTCGATGGCGGAGAGCATATCGCCGAAGCCGGTCAGGACGATGACCATGGCGGTGGCATCGATCTCCTTGGATTTCTTGAGCACCTGGATGCCGTCGGTGCGTTCCATGATCAGATCGGTGATGACCAGATCAAAGCGGGAGTGTTGCAGCAGTTCAACGGCTTTCTCACCGCTGTTCACGCGCGTGACATGATAGCCCTGGCCTTCGAGGTCCTCGCCGATTCCCTCAAGAATAAAGGGATCGTCGTCGACCAACAACAGGTTGTATTTTTTCAGGGTTTGTTCGGGCATGGCCCCCCCTTAACCCATCGCCGCCGCCGGCGATGCCGATGGTTGATTGCATACCACGGTCAACACGTAAAAACCATTTATATGTTACAGGTCCTGCAGACCGTATTTGGCGATCAACCGTGAAAGATAGGTGCGCTGAATGTGCAGATTGCGGGCGGTGAGGCCACGGTTGCCGCCGTTTTGGCGAAGGCTCTGAGCCAGCAGATCGCGTTTGAACGCGTCAACCGCCTCTTTGAAGGAGCGGCCCATGGGCCCGTCCGATGCGTCGGCCGGGCGGGCGAACGCCGGCAGATCCTCGACCCGGATTTCCGGAGCGCCGCCCATGACCACCGCCCGTTCAATGGCGTTCTTCATTTCGCGGACGTTGCCCGGCCAGTCATAGGCCTGCATGCGTTCCAGGGCCTCCCGGGAAAAGCGCCGGGGAGCGCTGCTGCGCTCGTTCCGGAACAGCCCCAGGAAATGCTCGGCCAGCCGAGGGATGTCCTCTCGGCGTTCCCTCAGGGCCGGCATGCGGATCTGAACGACATTGAGGCGATAATAGAGGTCCTCGCGGAACCGGCCCTCGGCCACTTCGCGCTCGATATCCCGGTGGGTCGCCGCGAGCGCGCGCACATCGACGGCGATGGGCGCATTGCCGCCCAGCCGGTAAAAAACGCCTTCCTGCAGAATCCTCAGCAGTTTGGACTGCATGATCGGGCTCATTTCACCGATCTCGTCCAGAAAAAGGGTGCCGCCGTCGGCGATTTCGAACTTGCCGATCTTGCGGGCGATCGCCCCGGTGAACGCCCCCCGTTCATGGCCGAAGAGCTCGTCTTCGAGCAGGGGCTCCGGAAGGGCCGCGCAGTTCAGAACCACCATGGGCGAGTCCCGGCGCGGGCTGGCGCGATGGATCAAACGCGCCAGCAGCTCCTTGCCCGTGCCGCTCTCGCCGACGATCAGCGTGCTGGTTTTGGCCTCGGCCACTTTCAGCGCGTCGGCGATCACCCGGCGGATGGGCCGGCTTTCGCCGACGATTTCGTAGCGTAGATCCATCTCCGCCTGCAGGTCACGGATGGATTTGCGATCGCGGTCGATGCGGCGGGCGTTGGCGATGGCCGTGGCGGCCACATCGGCGAACACGGCCAGCAACGGCATGTCCTCGGCGCGCAGGGCGCCGCCGTCGGCCCGATCGATGACCTCCAGCACGCCGATGATCTCGCCGTTGACCTTCAGGGGCGCGCAGGCGATGGAGCGGGTGTCATACCCGATGGATGCGCTGATGCGCGACTGCCAGCGCGGGTCGCGGGAGACGTCGGGGATCAGCAGCGGCTGGCCGGTGCTGGCCACGTGCCCGGCGATCCCTTCACCCATGTCGACCTGGAATCGCTTGACGTCGGCGCCCTTCTCGCCCGTGGCCACTTTGAAATGGAGTTTGCGCGAATGGGGGTCGACCAACAGCAGCGAGCTAGCCCGGGCGTCCAGCATGCGTGCAGCGGTGGCGACGACCAGCTCCAGGAGCTGATCGGGATCCTGCACCGAATGGACCCAGAACGAAATTTCCTTCAGGTGCTCGATGGCGGGAGAGGCAGGCGGTGAAGATCGGC
>JALOPB010000005.1 GCA_025454115.1 Desulfobacterales bacterium
CTATACGGTTATGGTTACCGGACTGCCATGAGCGTTTCAGCCATTATCCGATTAGGAATGCTTTTAGTTTTGTTTCCGGTTTGGGAGATCTTATTGAAACCTCAAGATTGGAAATCCGTTTTTCGTAAATGGCGTTGCATTCTTGAATGGGGACTTGGCCTGAAGCGTTTAAGCGTTAAAACGGAATAGGATGATGATTCGGTTGAGGGACCTTGTGTAATATTGGCAAGGTTTATGCATAACGGCTTGGGATACAACTTTTTACCATGAGTTCATTCAGAGTTTTAAATTTGGTAGAGAAGAGGGAGGCCCTTGTCGTTATTGCGATGTATAATTAATATGTTATAATGTTGGGGTGTTAATATTTTGGCCGATACTTGATCAAGTATTCCTGTCGATGATAAATATTTAATATTTGAGTAATGACCCGCGGTTGGTATCTCAGCATAATCAAGAATATTTTATACTCAGGGGGTAGCTATCATGAAAAATGCAAAGTTTTATCTCTTCATATTTGCGCTTATCGGCATGACAAGCTTACCAGTAACTGTTTTTGCGGCCAACTGGTATGTCGATAGTAGCGCTCAGGGTGCATCCAACGGAACCTCGTGGAGTAATGCATGGACGAATTTTTCGCAAATTACGGGCGTTTCGGGCGGTGATACAATTTATATATCCGGCGGGGCTTCCGGATCCTCAAAAACGTACTCTGTTTCCACGGTAACCCCGATAGCCGGAACCCCGGGAAAACCGGTTACCTATCGAATTGGTCAAGAGGCCAGCCACAATGGGACTGCCATTTTCAATACAACTGGTGGCGCCTTTGTAAACAAAGCTAATGTGGTTGTTAGTGGAGATGCGGGCGACAATCAAATGCACTTTGTCTTTGGCAACGGATCCAGGCCATTAGATTCCAACGGGGATAACATTCGGATATCTTACGTTAACTGCGGGAATAGGCAATACGGGTTCTTCAATAACGGGGGCACGAATATCACTATTGATCATGTTTATTTCCGAAAGGTCGATGGCGGCGAGGATCGGTTCGCTTATTTGAATCTAAGAGGTGATAGCTGGGATGTAAATAAAGTGCATGATTGCACTATTGAGCTTATCCGATCGGATAGCGGTGCCGGCGATGATGGTATCCAAGGGGGATCTAGCGGTCTGAGTATCTATAATAACAATATCATTGGATATTCAGGTTCCTACAGCGGTGGGCAGCATCAAGACGGCTGGCAGCAATTGGCGGGAGAATATATAAAGATTTATAATAACTATTTCAAAGATATAGCAAACTATCCCATCTTTGCAGACGGTTACTATGGGGGGTTTAATCATCTTTGGATTTACAATAACGTAGTTGCAATCACTTCTTCAACCATTCAGAAAAGCGCTCCTCCACAGGGAATTGTAGTTGGTCCAGACGCAGGAGCGTTGCGCAATCTCGGGCATTGGCCGGATTTTAATGATATTATGGTAGCCAACAACACAATAGCTGATTTTGGCACTCATCCATGCATCATGGTCCAGAACGACCCCGGACAATCATCGACTTTCACGAATTCCGTCGTAGCCAACAATATTTGTATTAATGGCTCAGGCTTTGGGATAGGAGGAGGTATATCCTCCTCCAATAACATAAAAATAGCTGATGGATCATCAAATTTTGTAAAGTATGCCCCATTGAGTGCTTCGAATGATTTTAGGATAGTTGAGAGCGATACCCTTTTTAAAAATAAGGGGACAAATATGTCTTCGTTTTTTATTGTCGACAAAAACGGATTTGCAAGAAGTGATGGGGCGTGGGATATTGGTGCATATGAATTTGGCTCTATTAGCCCTCCGTCGTCGTCGCCCGTGCAGGCTCCAGGTAATTTAAAGATTATTCAATAGTTGATGAAAATACTTATTTGAGTGGTTGGGTTTTCCTCATGTCTAGAGAGGAAAACCCTCACTCGAATAATAAAATCTCAGCAGGCACTCCAAATCAATGCTAAGAGTGTCTGCATCCCGCATTCGAATGCCACCCCGTCAGTTTTTCCGTTAGTCCAATTCAAGGTTGGTTGACCTCGATACATTCATTATCCCTTACTTATAGTCTATCGTAGTATCCTAAAAATAAGCGAGTATTCAATGACCTTAATCGGAGCAGTGATTTTATCCGGTCTTATCGCTATCGTTCTGTTTGGATCTAAACGTATAGCGGTTCTGTCGATATCAGCGGGGATACTCTTCTTAACTCAAGGACTCAGCATAGATTTTTTTGGTATTAATTTATATGCAATGCGGATTTTAGTTTTGTTTGGTATGCTAAGAATTGTATTTCGAAAGGAGTTTAATATATCGTTTGCAAATCCAATTGATCGGTATTTTATTATTTTATATAGCATCATAGTCAGCGTATCGATTCTTCGCTATACAAATGAATCTACATATCAAATTGCTGCCGCTGCGGATGCAACATGTTCATATTTTATTTTTAGAGCATTAATATCAGATTTAGAGGACATAAAATGGCTTTTAAATCGTGTAGCAATTTTATTGGTACCGTTCTTCGGGGCAGTCTTAGTCGAAAGAGTTACATTACAAAACCCTTTCGCACTAGTTGGCGCCAATTTGTACATTGCAGACTTTAGAGAGGGGATCCCTCGATGTACAGGTAGTTTTAGGCATGCCATATTAATGGGGTCCTTTGCCGCAGCTTTTTTGCCTCTGTATATCGGATTTTCGCTAAATAGCAGCGGAAACCTTAAAGCAAAGATGGGAGCTGCAATCTGTGTTGGGATAGTCTTTCTATCCAATTCGGGCGGCCCGCTGAGCTCCGCTGTGATTGGGATTTTGGGTTGGGGCTTCTGGAAATTCCGCGAAAGGATGCGCTCGGTAAGGATTCTGCTCGTTATTATGTTAGCGGTACTAGCCGTCATAATGAAGGCTCCGATTTGGGCGTTACCGGCGAAAATTAGTAACTTGACCGGTGGGGGGGGGTGGCACCGGTACTATCTGGTCGAAATGGCCATCCAAAGCTTGAGCGATTGGTGGTTGGCCGGAATGTCAATAGAAAAAACAAAAGACTGGTTCCCATACATTGTTCAAACGGGCGGTGCCGATATAACTAATGAATTCATTTCGTTTGGGTTGAGCGCCGGAATTTTGGCCGTCATTTTTTTAGTGGTATTGTTGACGAAATCATTTAAGGCAGTAGGTGAACAATTGGCGGTTTCGAGAAGCATAGAGTCAGAAAAATCGGATGAATTTTTAATTTGGGGAATTGGCGTAACTTTATTGGTACACATCTCAAATTGGTTTGGAGTATCTTATTTTGATCAAATTAAGTTCGTTTGGTATTTGCATGTATCAATGGTAGCCATGTTGGCGGACAAAGCAAGAGAATACGATAGCGGATCGAATATAGCTCCCATAATTGCAAAATCTGAAGCATGATCATTTTGTGAATTCTAAATAATAGCTATGGTTTTAGTTCGATGAAAATATTAGTAGCAATAGCCAACTATGGTTATAAAAATCAAGAGTTCGTTGAAAAGCTCATTGTCAGCTACCAGTCAATGCCGGCTGAATTGGATATTGTCATTTTATCGGATGTGCCAAAGAAGTTCTCAAAAAACGTTGAGGTCGTTGTTGGATTGCCAACTAAAAATCCATGGTCGTTGCCCTACGCTCATAAGGCAGTTTTTGCTGATAGAAAAAGGTATTATGATTTATTCATTTACAGCGAAGATGACATTTTGATTACATGGAGAAATATCGATGCATTTCTGAAGGCAGATGCAATCTTGAATGAAAACCTGTGTGCGGGGTTTTTAAGATTCGAAGTTGACGAAAACAATAAGATATCATTTCCAGATTTTTTGGGACCTTATCATTGGATCGTTGGAAGCATTAGAAGAGTCAAAAATGAAACATTTGCCCAGTTTTCCAACCTTCATTCTGCTTGCTATATTTTAACTCAAAACCAATTATATAGTGCAATCGAATCTGGCGGGTATTTGAGCAAGCCGACAACGGGAAAATACGATTTGCTGTGTTCGGCCGCAACCGATCCTTATTCGCGATGCGGGCTCACTAAACTTATATGGATTTCCAAAATATCGGATTTCTTTGTCCATCATCTGTCAAATAGATATGTTAAAGAGTATGGAATCTCAGAAGATGAGTTATTTAAACAAATAGATACAATTATGGACTTGAAGGATAAAATTCAACAAAGGGAATTAATCGAACCCCAAAAAGAGCTAAATACCTATATTTACGATAAGATGTATTTTAATGAGACCGATAACGATTTATTAAACATCATTTCTCCCAAGGAACGAAATATTCTTTCAATTGGATGTTGTTCTGGTACTAATGAAGCGATATTGGTTAATAAAAACAAAAAGGTAACTGCGATTCCAGTTGATGCTATTGTCGGCGCACTAGCGAAAAGCAAGAATATTAACGTATTGGTTCCAGACCTATCTGAAGCGTTTGAGCTGATACGCGATCAGGTTTTTGAGTGCATCGTTATAGACGATTTACTTCATCATTTTAAGGATCCAATACATATTTTGAAGAAGGCTGTTGGATTTCTTAAAAACGGAGGAAGGATAATTATTTCCATACCGAATTTCAGATCCATCAGAAACATCAAAAGAACGTTTCCTTATCCGATATTTAAACGTTTTGATTACGATAAAAATAAAATTACTGCGCTTAGCGTAAGCCAGGTTGAAGCTAATTTGAGAAAGGAAGGTTTTGTAATTATTGAAAAATTATACCCGGTGCAGGAGTTTAAAAAATTTCGGGTTCCAGCGCTTTTCGGTTTGAACGAGAAGTTGCTCTCCGAAAAGGTATACATAATAGGAACAATCGCATGTGCGGGATCTGTGGCAAATTGAATTTTGACAGGAGCGAACCTGTCGAAATCGGATTGATCAGAAGCATGATGGATTTGATTCACCACCGAGGTCCTGACGGCGGCGGCCACTATGTCTCCGGGCAGATCGGGATAGGGCATCGGCGGCTGTCCATAATCGATCTTAGTACCGGCGATCAACCCATGAGCAACGAGGACGGTACCATATGGGTTGTCTATAATGGTGAGATCTACAATTTTCCTGAACTGCGCGATGAGCTAATAAAACGAGGGCACACATTCAAATCCACAACTGACACGGAAGTAATAATCCATCAATATGAGGAAAGAGGGGCAAAATGTGTTGAAAGCTTCCGCGGAATGTTTGCTTTTGCGCTATGGGATGGAGCTAAGAAGACGCTTTTGTTGGCGCGTGACCGAGTCGGGATCAAGCCACTGTATTATGTTAACCGGGGAGGATCTCTGCTATTCAGCTCGGAAATTAAATCTATTCTTGCGGACCCTTCAGTCGATAAACGATTCAATTATCGAGCCATCGATCGGTTTTTTACATATCATTATTTACCGGGTCAGGAAACTTTATTGGAAGGAATCAATAAACTCGAACCGGGTCATTATTTAATAGCGCGGAACGACGCGATTGAAATTCGCCAATATTGGGATCTGCAATTTCCAGATGTGTCAACAAATTGGTCCTTCAATGAAGCGGTTTCCAATCTGCGGTTTTTGCTACGTAAAACGGTAAAGGATCATATGATCAGTGATGTACCCGTCGGAGTCCTACTCAGCGGCGGGGTTGATTCGACCGGCGTGCTGCGCTACGCTGCCGAACAGGCCGAGCAGCCGTTACATACCTTCACGATTGGGTTTGATGGACACCAATTCGCAGACGAAAGGCCCTATGCCCGGTTGGCCTCCAAGCGATACGGCACGAGGCATCAGGAAATCACCATGAGCGCTGGTGATTTTCAGAATTTTCTTCCAAAGTACGTGTGGCATATGGAGGAACCGGTTTGCGAGCCTCCGGCGGTCGCTCTTTATTTTGTTTCACAGCTAGCGCGGGAATCGTCGGTCAAGGTGTTGCTGTCGGGCGAAGGGGGCGATGAGGCTTTTGGGGGGTATCAGACCTATCGTAATCTGGTTTTGCTTGAAAAATTGAAAGCCATCTTTGGACCGGCGAAAGGACTGCTGAGCTCGGGATTCAAAGGTCTTGGCGATGCCGGATGGAGGCGAGTGGCTCCTTATGGCTTGCTTATCGATCAGCCAGTTTCTGATTATTACTTGAGCCGAACAAGAACTCGAGATGTTCAATTCAAGCGCTTTAAGGAGAGCCTCTATACTGGTGAGTTTATAAAATTTCTAAACGAGCACGAAGAACATGAACTGACGAGAGCATTGTTTAAAAAGGTCGATCAGCAGCCGTTGCTAAATCGCCTGTTATATATCGACACCAAAACGTGGCTTCCAGACGATTTATTGATAAAAGCCGATAAGATGACCATGGCAACCTCGGTTGAGTTGCGAGTGCCGTTGCTTGATTATCAGGTGCTTGAGTTTGCGGCATCTTTACCCGCTGAATACAAGGTACGGGGTTGGGCCACCAAAAGAATTCTTAAGGCGGCGTTGTCCGAATCTGTTCCAAGAGAGATTCTGAACCGCCCCAAGACAGGGTTTCCGGTACCGTATGAAACATGGCTTCGAAAGGAACTGCGAGAGTTTGTCTCTGACCATCTTTTAAGTGAAACTAGCTTTTTGAGTTCGTTTTTCCGGAAGTCGGCAGTCCATGATCTTCTTAAGTCACATCAGAATGGAGATAAAGTGTCAAAAGAGGTTTTTTGTCTGTTAGTACTTGAACTTCTAAGCAAAACGTTTCGCTGATTCTCAACACCCCACCAGATACCCATCCCGTTAAAGCTGAAATCTAATTGAATAGATAGGCTGGTAACATGCTGGTTAAGCTGTTTGACGGACATGCCGCCTTGGCACGCTTGCGCCCTCGGCTGAAAAACAAGAGGCCGGCTCGATCGTAGGGATGTGTTGCGAAGGGAAAAGGTATGGTCAACGTATCCAAAAAAATCCGAGTTCTCTATAGTTTTCCACATAAATTAGGAGCGCAACGAATTTGCTATCTTGGATGGCAAATTGTAAATTCCTTGGCAGCAGCTGGAGCCGATGTCACCGTTATAACCGGTGTTCTCCAAAGGCCGCTTCCTAAAAGCGTCAAGGTGATGACCACCCTCTCGTATGGGAAGTTAAGAGTTCCTTACAAATTGCTCGGAACCCTGCGCGCTTGCATGCTGCATGATTACCTGGTGTCTCGAAAAATCCAAGGGTTGGCCAGTAAAATCGATCTGGTGCACACGTGGCCATTGGGGTCGCTGCGAACACTCGATATGGCGAAGCGATTGGGGATCCCAACTGTGATCGAGCGCTGCAACGCACATACGAAATTCGCCTATGAGGTGGTTCAAAGGGAATGCGAACGGGTTGGAATAGCACTGCCTCCCGACCATGAGCACGCTTACAAAGAGGATTACCTGGTTCGCGAAGAAAAGGAGTATCGGCAGGCGTACCGCATTCTTTGCCCTTCCGATTTTGTCGCGCAGACGTTTATAGACCAGGGGTTTTCCAAAGAACAACTTGCACGCTATGGCTATGGGTTTGATGAAACGAAATGCTATCCGGACAATAAACCTAAAAACAACCAGGATGGGTTGACTTTTTTGTTCGCAGCTGGCTGCGCACCCCGAAAAGGGTTGCATTTCGCTCTGGAAGCATGGCTCAAATCCACAGCAAGCCGTAACGGTACGTTCTTAATCGTCGGGGATTTTGTACCAGGTTATGCAGAAAAACTATCTAAAATGATGGCGCACCCGAGCGTTAAATATTTAGGATACCGTCATGATTTGCCGGATGTTATGCGTCAAAGCGATGTGTTGGTTCTGCCTAGCATTGAGGAGGGGAGTGCACTTGTAACATGGGATGGCCGGGGTTGCGGCTGTGTTTTGGTTGTATCGGATTCGACCGGCGCTCCGTGCGAGCATTTAGAGAACGCGCTGGTACATCAAGCTGGCGATATTGAAACGCTCGCAAAGCATATGAGCATGCTGCATGAAGATCGTAATCTTTATAATAGGTTGCGAGAGAATTCTCTGCGCACGACCGGCCAAATGACATGGAGCTACTCCGGTGTAAGGCTCCTTGACGTTTATCGAGGCATTTTAGCATCGTGGAACGCAGATCACCACTGAAACGCCAAGAGATCAGAAATCCAGTGCGCTCGCCAAGACTGGCTCTCGTTTAACTCCACCGCGACAAAATTTAAGAGGAAAACATTCCTTTGCAAGGATTTACTATCAATGTATGACATCCCGTTCGTGCGGCCAACTGTCGTTGGAAAAGAAATAAATTACATGACACTGGCGACTCGTAATGGACATTTAGCCGGTGACGGTGACTTCACCAAAAAGTGCAGTGCCTTAATCGCTAGCATCTTAGGTGCAAATAAGGTGCTTCTAACGACGTCATGTACGAGCGCGCTTGAGATGGCAGCGTTGTTGCTCGAAATCGAACCGGGGGATGAAGTGATCGTACCCTCTTTTACTTTTGTCAGCACGCCGAATGCATTTGTGCTGCGAGGGGCCCGCCCGGTTTTTATCGATATCCGAAATGACACGTTGAACCTTGACGAACAGAAGCTGGAGCGTCTAATAACACCGCGGACCAAGGTTATTCTGCCAGTTCATTATGCGGGGGTAGGCTGCGAGATGGATGTCATATGCGATGTGGCCAGCCGGTATGATATTCCGATTGTAGAAGATAACGCGCATGGTTTCATGGGGAAATATCGCGGGCGCCAATTAGGATCGTTCGGAGTTTTTGCCACTCAGAGTTTTCATGAAACAAAGAATTTTACATGTGGTGAAGGAGGGGCGTTGGTCATAAACAATTCAAAATATGACGAACGGGCAGAAATTCTTCGTGAAAAGGGAACCAACCGCAGTCGTTTTTTCCGCGGTCAAGTCGATAAATACTCCTGGGTTGATATCGGTTCAAGCTATCTGCCGGCGGATCTGTTAGCCGCGTTTTTATATGCCCAGTTGGAGGATCGGGAGATAATTCAATACAGACGAGAAGCCATTTGGAATCACTATAATACCCATCTGAAGGGATGGGCGGACTCCAATAATATCCGGCTCCCGATAGTTCCGCCGCACTGTGATCAAGCCTATCATATGTTTTATCTGATTATGCCGACTTTAGCGTCACGGCAAAATTTAATCACGTATTTGAAACATTACCGCATCCAAAGTGTATTCCATTACTTGCCTTTGCACTTATCGGAAATGGGTACAAAATTTGGGGGCGCTAGCTCTGATTGTCCGGTAACCGAGTACGTAAGCGATCGTTTGATCCGGTTGCCATTCTACCATGAGCTCACGCCACACGATCAGGATAAAGTAATCGATATTATACGGAATTTCAAACTATAAAAACGCTCGGCAGTTCCGATTGCTGGTGGTGAAAGTGTAGCTGATGTAGTTGGGCGATAATGATTGGGCTTTGGCCGTGCAGGTCAACACATGAACAGTCAGATTTGTATCAGCGCAATAATTCCGACATACAATCGCGCGGTCACTTTGAAGAGAGCCATTGATAGTATTATCGCTCAAACTCAGCCGGTCAGCGAACTGATCATAATCGACGATGGATCGGAGGATCGTACCAAAGACATTGTCGAAGCGTATGGAGGAAGAATCAAGTATTTTTATCAGAAGAATCAGGGTGTTTCATTCGCGAGAAACCGTGGGGTCGCCGAAGCCCAATATGATTGGATTGCTTTCTTGGACTCTGATGATTATTGGCACGTGGATTATATTCGCAGGATAGTTAACGCAATCGAAGCAACTCATGCGAAAGCCGATCTTTATTTTTGTGATTCGCAGCGGTCCAAAAGGCTAAAGAATCGGCTGCATTGGGATATAGCCAATTTTGCAGTTAAGGATAGCTACGAGCTTAAAGCGGACGGATCGGATTGGGCCTTGATGCCCATTCAGCCCATGATTATGCCGTCAAGCGTCATACGCAAGAAAACATTTTTGGAAGTGGGCGGCCTTCCGGCGCACCTAATAACCAGAGAGGATACCTTCCTCTTTTATAAAATTGCGTTGCTTTATCCTGTTTGCGCTGTCCAGGGGTGCGGTGCTATCGTTACATCTGACGCTAGCAATCGATTAACTGAAAACTATAGCAGTCTTAATTCATTGGTTTATTGGAAAAATTCAGTTTACCTGTACGAGTCCATTCTGCATTCAACCGGAAACTTGAAAAAAGACCAGCGAAAATTGCTCATCGGGGCTATTAGCGATGCCTATTATTCCATCGGGCGACTTTTTCTTCTTAAAAGAGAGTATGCGGCGTCTGCCAAACACTTTTTCCTTTCCTTAACTCACTGCCCAGCGTCCTTTTCCAAAAGATTCCTGAATTCAACAAGAAAGCTGATGGACTTTCCCGCGTGCTGCGTCCGTCGCTGATTGCCGGGATCGGTGGCGTTTTTACCGGACATTCCGCGCCTTAATGACTTCAACGGTGTCCTACGGAACCGGCCACGAACGCAAAGCTGCCGGACGGTCATCCATGGGCGGGTTGCGATGGGCGGTGTTGAGCTGCACAGAAACAACTCTGTAGACCAACGATAGGAGAATTCTTGAAATGAAGGCTGTTATATTAGCAGGAGGGTATGGGACCCGGATTTCTGAAGAAACCGGCGTAAGACCTAAACCGATGGTGACCATCGGCGAAAAACCTATTCTCTGGCACATCATGAAAATCTACTCTGCCCATGGCGTCAATGATTTCATTATTTGCCTGGGATACAAGGGGTATGCGATAAAAGAATTTTTCGCAACCTATTCGTTGCAGATGTCAGACGTCACGTATGATTTTCGGAAAAATAGAACTGAATTTCACCAAGAGAACACCGAGCCATGGCGTGTTACGCTGATCGAAACAGGAATCGATACCATGACCGGTGGGCGCATTAAACGCGTTAAACCCTATATCGGTAGCGAGGCTTTCTGCCTGACATACGGTGACGGGCTGAGCGATGTGAATATCAGCGAGCTGGTTCAGTTTCATAAGGTTCAAAAACGCCTGGCCACGCTTACGGCCGTTCAACCACCGGGACGGTTCGGTGCCTTTACGTTGGATCGGGAAGAATCACATATTAAGTCGTTCAAAGAGAAACCAAAAGGCGACGGCGCCTGGATCAACGGCGGTTTCTTTGTGTTGGAACCCGACGTTTTTGACTTTATCCAAAACGACTCAACGGTATGGGAGCAATCTCCGATGGAAAAGCTGGCCCAAGAGGGGCAGCTCAGTGCCTTCCGGCACCAAGGCTTTTGGCAACCGATGGATACACTGCGAGATAAAAATCTGCTTGAGAAACTGTGGCAGTCCGGAACCGCTCCATGGAAGATCTGGTGATGGGAGAGGGAGCGGCGCAGAAAGGCGTCATCTGAAGCTGATCAACCACCCTTTTTTAGCCAGGAGAATAAATTGAGTACAGCAACGTTGACTGAAGCGGAACGCGTTGTGCGCGCTGATCTGAATTATATTGGCCAAAATCTTGAGGTGGAATTCTCGCGATTGGCTGGTAAGAAGCTATTGATTACGGGGGGCGCGGGCTTTCTGGGATATTATCTCGTCCAGGCCGTGCTTGCATACAATCGTTTGGTGGATCCGGCCCGTAACATCGAGGTGACGGTTTACGATAACCTTATGAGAGGGATGCCACCATGGCTCAGCGCACTGAAGTCGGATCCGAATCTCAATGTCGTTCGTCATGATATTATCGAACCGTTGCCCTTCGATATGCCGGCCTTCCATTACATCATCCATGCCGCGTCGATTGCCTCTCCGATATTTTATCGCAAGCATCCAATTGCAACGATGGACGCCAACGTAAACGGCTTACGGTCATTGCTGGATTACAGTCGGTTGCAGCAGCAACGGGGGACGCCTGTCGAAGGCTTTTTGTTTTTTTCCACCAGCGAAATATACGGCGACCCGACCCCTGAAAACATTCCCACTCCGGAAACCTATCGCGGAAATGTTTCCTGCACAGGGCCCAGGGCCTGCTATGATGAATCCAAGCGCTTCGGGGAAGCATTGTGCGTTAATTTCGCTCGCGAATATGATCTTCCGGTGAAAGTGGCCCGACCATTTAACAACTATGGCCCAGGGCTTAAGATTACTGATCGACGGGTGTTGCCGGATTTTGCGCGCGACATTTTAGCAGGGCGAGATATAATCATGCATTCCGACGGCACGCCCACGCGTACCTTTTGCTATGTGGCAGACGCTGTCGCCGGGTATTACAAAATCCTGGTGAACGGAAAGCCGGGAGAAGCCTATAATATCGGAGTGGAATCCCCCGAGATTTCAATGAGGACCCTCGCCGACCTTGTGACGCAGCTGGCGCGGGATCAGTTCGATTATCGGGGCCGAGTGGTGCATCAGGTCAGCATCGATGCCAATTACCTCGTCGACAACCCGAACCGCCGTTGCCCAGTGATTGGTAAAGCCCGTAACGAGTTGGGGTACAACCCTCAGGTCTCATTGGAGGATGGCTTGCGAAGGGCATTGACATGGTACAATGAGCATCGTGAAGCGGAGGACGCCTGATGAAAGTGTCTGTGCTGGGAACCGGCTATGTGGGCCTGGTATCCGGGGTTTGTCTGGCGGAAAAGGGCCACCACGTATGTTGCGTTGATATCGATCCCGACAAGGTTGAAAAGACCAATCGAGGGGTTCCTGTCATTCACGAACGGGGTCTTGAAGGCCTGCTCAAGAAAAACATCGGTAAACGATTTACCGCCACCAGCGATTTGCGGAAGGCGGTGCTGGATTCGGATCTTTCGATGATTGCCGTCGGTACGCCCTTTAAAGGCGATGAAATTGATCTGGGTTACATTCGAGAGGTTTCGAAACAAATTGGGGCCGCGTTGCGTGAAAAGTCAACCTACCATGTCGTCGTCGTCAAGAGCACCGTTGTTCCGGGAACTACTCAGGAAGTGGTTCTGCCAGTCATCGAGGAGTTTTCCGGAAAAACGGCCGGCGCTGCCTTCGGTATCGGAATGAACCCCGAATTTCTGAGAGAAGGCGTAGCGGTAGAAGATTTTATGTCTCCTGACCGCATCGTACTAGGTGGGATCGATGCAAGGACACTAGATGTGCTCGAAGAGCTTTACCAGGTTTTCGAAGGGGTCGATAAAATTAGGACTACGCCCAAAACCGCCGAAATGATCAAATATACCTCCAATGCGCTTCTGGCCACGATGATTTCCTTTTCGAATGAGATCGGAAATCTCTGCACCGGATTGGGTGACATCGATGTCGTCGACGTTATGCGCGCGGTGCATCTGGACAAGCGCCTCTGCCCGATCCTGCCGGATGGACGGCGCATCGTTCCCCAATTCACGACGTATATTGAAGCCGGGTGCGGATTCGGGGGAAGCTGTTTCCCTAAGGATGTCAAGGCGTTGATTGCCCATGGCAAGAAAGCTCAGCAACCCATGGCGTTGCTGCAGTCTGTCATCCAGGTGAACGAACAGCAGCCTCGTCAGATCATAGAGATTCTAAACAAGCAATTTCGCAGTTTGAAGGGCATCCGTTTGGCCATTCTTGGCTTGGCTTTCAAACCGGGAACAGACGACATGCGCGAGTCTCCGGCGATTCCCATTGTAAACGAGTTGGCCGCCGCCGGAGCATCCATGCGAGCGTTTGACCCGGTGGCCAGAACGGAGGCTGAAAAAATTCTGGGTACTCGGCAAATTACTTACTGCGAGCAGCTGAGCGATGCGCTGGATGGCGCCGATGCCGTGGTCTTGTTGACGCGGTGGGATGAATTTGCGAAGCTTCCGGAGCTGCTGGCAGACCGGGAACCTCAGCCATTGGTGGTAGACGGGCGTCGAATGATCGATAAGAAAAAACTGCGCCGATACACGGGCATCGGGATATAGGGCATCCATGATTTTCAAACCAGCTCACATCACGGGAGCGTTTATTATCGACATCGAGCCAAAGGGTGACGAGCGGGGTTTCTTCGCCAGAGGTTTTTGCCGCAAGGAATTCGAAGCGCACGGGCTTAATCCAACGATTGCACAGGCAAACATTGGCGTGAGCCGGCGGCGCGGCACGCTCCGGGGGCTCCACTACCAGGTGCACCCACATGCGGAGGCAAAACTGATACGCTGCACTGCCGGAGCCGTCTTTGATGTCATTGTCGATCTGCGTGCTGGGTCTCCGTCTTATAAAGAATGGCTGGGGGTGGAGTTGAGGGCCGAAATGCACACGATGCTATATGCTCCTGAAGGATGCGCGCACGGTTACTTGACCCTGGCTGACCATACCGAAGTTTTTTATCTTGTCTCTGAGTTCTATTCTGCGGGCGCCGAACGGGGGTTGCGATGGAATGACCCCGCGTTCCGGATAGAATGGCCCATCCTCAAAGATTTGGTGATTTCGGACAAAGACCGAAATTGGCCGGACTGGATGGAGCCGACCTGACGGCCATGCTGCCGCGCAATAGTTCGGAACCGGCTATCGTGGGGTTGCTTCCGGCCGCGGGAAGTGCCGTTCGTATTTCGCCGATACCCTGCAGTAAGGAAATATTTCCGATCGGTTTTCATCCGTCCGAATCGGTTCTCGGCCTGCGGCCCAAGGCATCGGCCCACTATCTGCTTGAGAAAATGCATCTGGCCGGTGCTCAAAGGGCCTATTTCATTCTACGGGATGGAAAGTGGGATATACCCGCCTATTTCGGTGACGGCCGTATGGTCGGGCTGCCGCTGGGTTACTTGATGATGGGGCTACCTTACGGGGTGCCCTACACCATCGATCAAGCCTATCCGTTTACCGAGGGAGCCACGGTGTTGTTTGGCTTCCCGGACATCCTCTTTCAACCCGGCGATGCATTTGTTCGGTTGCTGAACCGGCGGGACGAAACAGGTGCTGATCTCGTCATCGGACTGTTTCCAGCTTACCAGCCTCACAAGATGGATATGGTAGAGCTCGATTCGCGTGGTCGCGTCGCCGGGATAACGATTAAGCCGCACCAGACTCATTTACACTTTACATGGATCATCGCTGTTTGGGGTGGCCGGTTTTCCCGTTTCATTCATGAATTCGTGGCGTCTCATAAAAAGATTCAATCACCTGAACGGGAACCACGTGAGATCTATTTAGGCGATGTGATTCAGGCCGCTATTCAGGAAGGGGAGCAGGTTGAGCACGTGCTGTTCAACGACGGCCGCTACATTGATATCGGCACACCGGGAGATCTCATGGCGGCTGTTCAGAAACCAATTCAAGCGAGGTTGAAATGATCATTGTCGATACGGCTCTCGAAAAACGACACCAGGAGAACAATCCGGTCCGCGTTGCCATCGTCGGGGCGGGATACATGGGCCGCGGGGTTGCATTGCAGATCGTCTCGGCATTTCGCGGCATGAAGCTGGTTGCCGTATCCAATCGAACCGTCGCGACGGCCGCCGTCGCATATCGGCAGGCGGGGATTCAGGACGTGGCGGTCGTGGAAACGGTGGGCCAACTCGAGAATGCCATCGCGTCGGACAAATTCAGCATTACCGATGACGCTCTTCTGCTCTGCCAGGCGGAGGGCATCGATGCCATCATCGAAGCCACCGGTGAAATCGAATTCGGAGCGCGGGTGACGTTGAAGGCCATTGAACACGGCAAGCATGTGATTCTCATGAACGCCGAGCTCGACGCGACCGTAGGACCGCTTCTTAAGATCTTCGCCGATCGTGCCGGAGTCATCATGACCAACGCGGACGGAGATCAGCCCGGTGTGGTGATGAACCTCCTGCGCTTCGTCCGAACCATCGGCTATCATCCGGTCCTGGCCGGGAACATCAAAGGGTTGCAGGACCATTATCGCACGCCCGCCACGCAAAAGGGTTTTGCCGAGCGGAACAAGCAGAAACCCAAGATGGTGACGTCCTTTGCAGACGGGACCAAGATTTCGATGGAGATGGCCGTCGTCGCCAATGCCACCGGCTTCAAGACCGGGACGCGCGGCATGTTTGGGCCTCGCTGCAAACACGTGACCGAGGCGATTGATCTGTTTCCCAAGGATCTGATGCTGAACGGCGGTTTGGTCGACTACGTGCTCGGTGCCGAGCCGGGGCCGGGCGTTTTTGTGATCGGGTACAACGAGGACCCGATCAAGCAGCAGTACGCGAACTATTTTAAAATGGGTGACGGGCCATTTTATGTGTTCTACGTTCCCTATCATCTGCCGCATCTTGAAGTTCCGATCACGGTGGCCAGAGCAGTTCTGTTTCGCGACGCGGCCGTGGCACCGTTAGGCAGCCCGGTCTGTGATGTGATTGCGGCGGCCAAGCGGGATTTGAAATGTGGGCACGTTCTGGACGGCATCGGAGGGTTCGACTGCTACGGGATGATTGAAAATTCAGACACAACCCGCAAGGAGAATTTTTTACCGATGGGTTTGGTGGAAGACTGCCGCTTGAAGCGCGATGTGTCAAAAGATGAAGTAATTCAATATCAGGATGTGGATCTGCCGCAAGGCAGGCTGTGCGATAGGTTGCGCAAAGAGCAGGATGACATTTTTACTATAAAAGCACCATCGAGAGAACGTTAATGAGCATCATCAACAGGTTGCGTCAAGCGGCATGTTCTATAACGAAGCCCGGTTTGCCTTCCGAAAACTTCGTGCGGATAGAGCCTTCCAAGGGCTGGGTTTCACTGAAACTGCGGGAATTGTGGGAGTATCGTGAGCTGTTATACTTCCTGATATGGCGGGATATCAAGGTCCGCTACAAGCAAACCGTGCTCGGCGGGGCGTGGGCCATCATCCAGCCGTTTTTTACCATGATCGTCTTCAGCCTTTTTTTCGGAAAATTAGCCAACGTTCCTTCCGACGGCATTCCCTATCCGATTTTCAGCTTTGCGGCGTTGGTACCGTGGGCATTCTTCGCCAATGGGCTCAACCAGGCATCCAACAGCTTGGTCGGCAATTCCAATCTGATCAAGAAAGTCTATTTTCCGCGGCTGTCCATGCCGATCGCCTCGGTCCTCGGCGGGCTGGTAGACTTTGCGCTGGCCTTCATGATGTTAATCGGAATGATGCTATACTATGGTATGGCTCCCACGCTGAATGTGGTCTGGTTACCGATCCTTATCATATTAACGGTCATCACCTCGCTGGGAGCTTCGCTGTGGCTTTCGGCCATGTACGTCCAATTTCGGGACGTGCGACATATCATACCGTTTCTGACTCAGATATGGTTGTTTGCAACACCGATTGCGTACCCGAGCAGCCTGCTCAACGAGCCCTGGCGGACCCTGTATGGGATCAACCCCATGGTTGGCGTGGTTGAGGGGTTTCGATGGGCATTGCTTGGGACCCAAACAGCTCCTGGGCCTATAATGGTTATTTCAGGGCTGGTCGCAACGGGACTGCTGTTGTCCGGTGCTTTTTATTTCCGCCGCATGGAAAAGACATTTGCAGATGTAGTTTAAAAGTCTCCCCTTGCGTCAACGGGTTGCCTGTATATCGCATGCCCGTTCAGGCTCCGACACCAAGAGCTCTTGCCTGCTGACTCGTCAAGGCGATTTTGAAACCGAGCACAAGGAACTTTAGCCCCAATGAGTGATATCGCTATTCGCGTTGATCGTCTCGGAAAACAATACCGTATCGGTGCTTTCAAAAACAATCAAAATTTACGTGAAGCCATCCGGGAAGCGGTCAAGGCCCCGTTCCGCCGCGCCGCGAAGCTGTTACATGGCCAAGCGACGGGGGCCGCTGAGCTGGATGTGACGATCTGGGCGTTGCGGGATGTCTCTTTCGAGATTAAGCGAGGCGAGGCGGTCGGAATTATCGGGCGCAACGGTGCTGGCAAAAGTACTCTGCTCAAAGTGCTTTCAAGGATCACGGAGCCCACGTCGGGGGCGGCCGAAGTGCAAGGCCGGGTCGGATCGCTATTGGAGGTGGGGACGGGATTTCATCCCGAGCTGACCGGGCGGGAGAATATTTTTCTGAACGGGGCCATTCTCGGCATGAAGCGTGAAGACATCCGGCGGAAATTCGATGAGATTGTGGCCTTTTCTGAAGTCGAAAAGTTCATCGATACGCCGGTGAAGCATTATTCCAGCGGCATGTATCTGCGCCTGGCCTTTTCGGTAGCGGCGCATTTGGATCCGGACGTGCTGATCATCGACGAGGTCCTGGCCGTCGGCGACGCCGCATTCCAGCGGAAATGCTTGAATCAAATGCAGAAGGTCGGCGAGGTCGGCAAGACGGTCCTGTTCGTGTCACATAACATGCCGGCGATTACGAGATTCTGCAAAAGGGCTATCGTCATCGACAAGGGGCTTATCATCGATGATGGCCCCTCGGCCGAAGTCGTGATGCGGTATCTCGGAATGGGAGGCAGCGACGTCTTGGGCGGCAAAGTGTGGAGCGATAAACGCGATGCGCCTTCGGGTAGTCATGCGCGCCTTTTGTCCGTCCGAATTTGCGGTGAAGACGGCGAAACGCTACACAGTGTTGATATCCGGCGATCGTTCGGGATCGAAGTGACGTGGGAGGTCATTCAGGATGGGCTGTCCATGGCGCCCCATTTCTCGATCACCAACCAGGAAAACCAACGCGTTTTCGTGACCATCGACCTGGACCCGAACTGGCGCGGGAAGAACCGACTGAGAGGAGCATACACGAGCACGGCATGGGTACCCGGCAATCTGATGGCCGAAGGGATCTTTTATGTGACGGTTCACATCCTGGGTCACCAGGACCAGACCCTGCAGTTGTCCGTGCACAGCGCGTTAAGCTTTCAGGTCGTCGATACGTTAGAGGGCGATTCAGCCCGAGGAGATTACGGAAAAGACTTCCCGGGGATTGTTCGGCCAATGCTAAAATGGACCACTGGCTTTTCACCGGAGGCGTCCTCATGACGGTTGAATACGGTCTATGAGGTGCAGACGTTGCGTTGGCTGACCGTGAAAAGGATGAATAGATCTCAGTCCGGTGTCATTCATCGCCTTTTCTGTCTGGACAGGCGGGCGGGCTTATGTTGATCGATGCGCGTTCCGTGCCGGAAGGCGAACTAATCGATACGGACGTCGTTATTGCCGGCGCCGGTCTCGCGGGCATTACCCTGGCTCGCGAGTTGATCGGTCTGGATATCAGCGTCTGTCTCCTCGAAAGCGGAGGCCTGCAGCCCGACAAGGCAACGCAGTCGCTTTATTACGGGCAGAATATCGGGCATCCGTATTATCCGCTGGATACCGCCCGCGCCCGGTTTTTCGGCGGGTCAAGCCATTACTGGCATTGTCCGATGGGCCGGCAGCGATTGGGTGTCCGACTGCGTGCCCTGGACCCTATCGATTTCGAGAAGCGCGACTGGGTACCCGGTAGCGGCTGGCCATTTCCGAAATCTCATCTCGACCCGTATTATGAACGGGCCAATCGAGTCTTTCAGATCGACAACGGCTCCAATGCGGTTGGCACATGGGAGAATCCCGTTACCGCTCCCCGGTTGCCGCTCGATCCCGATCGGGTTGCGACAACGGTCTTTCACTTCGGCCAGCGAAAATTCTTCTTCGAAGACTACCGACGAGAGATAGAGCGGGCCGCTAACATGCGTATCTATCTCTATGCCAACGCCCTGGAAGTTGAGACCGACGAGAATGCATGCCGTGTCACGGCTCTCAGAGTTAAAACCTTGGCCGGAAATCAATGCCGGGTTCGGGCCGGCATTTTCGTGCTCGCGTTGGGCGGTATCGAAACCCCCCGGTTGCTCCTTTTGTCGCGCCGTGTTCAAACAGAAGGGCTGGGCAACCGGCACGATCTCGTCGGCCGCTGCTTCATGGAACATCCTCATCTCTGGTCTGGATTTTTCGTACCCAAAAGCCCGGAAATTCTCAATAAGTGCCGGCTTTACTTGACACGGTCGGTCAATGGATATGCGGTGATGGGGAAATTGACCGTTTCCGAGAAGGTGCTTCGCAAGGAACAGATTCTGAATTATTGCGTATCGCTTCATCCGGATCTGGTCCCGGCCAAGGACCTGGCAGAGCATAGCCGGGGGGCCGTGGCGACGAAAGAACTGCTATCGTCGCTGCGTTGGAAAGAGCGGCCCTCATCGTTTTCGAGAATCCTGTCGGATATCATTAAAGATCCGATCGGGGCGTCTGAGGTCATATCCCGGCGTTTGAAATCTAAACTCGGCCGGAGCGATTATCGATTTGCCTTCCGTCTGAATCACATGAGTGAGCAGACGCCTGACCCGCAAAGCCGGGTTACGCTTGCGGATGAACTTGACGTCTTTGGGCAGAACCGGATCTGTTTGGATTGGCGCCTCAGCGAACTTGACATTCGAACCATTGTCAGAGCTCAGGAAGTGATTGACGCTGAGATGCGTCGGACGGGCCTCGGGCACGTGCAGGTCGATTTAAAGGAAGGCAAGGCGCCGGGGCAGCTCCATGGCGGATGGCATCACATGGGTACCACGCGGATGCACGAAGATGCGAGCAAGGGGGTCGTCGACCCGGACTGCCGGGTGCATGGGGTGTCCAATCTTTTCATTGCCGGCGCTTCCGTGTTCCCAACCGGAGGTTATGCCAACCCGGTGCTCACGACCGTGGCGCTGGTATTGAGGTTGGCGGATCACATTCGAGTGCTGATCAGGCGCTGACGATCCGGGTGGTCCAATGGCGTGGCGAAGCAGGAAATGATCGAAACGGCTTGAGGGGTTTATTTGAAAGCGAAAACACCGCGTTGGGTCATGGTCATCGACCTGCGCAAATGTATCGGCTGCAGGGCATGTGCAGTGGTCTGCAGCGAAAAGAATAATGTTCCGTCGGACAGCCTGAGAAAGGTGGTCGATTGCGATGTGCTGAGCCCCGGGGATCCCCGGCGGGGTTTTCTGCCGTTGAGTTGCATGCACTGCGATCACCCGCCCTGTCTGGCGGTTTGCCCAACCGGTGCGACTTACCGGCGTCCGGACGGGATAGTGAATATTGACGAAGAACGATGCCTGGGCTGTGGGTACTGCGAAATGGCTTGTCCCTATCATGCCCGCACGATATTTCATGAAAAGATCGATCTGATTATTTCCGCCATGAAGAGCGCGGCCGGTTCATCGGAATATCCGCGGCAGATCGGCGTGAGTATGAAATGCAACTTCTGCCTGCCCAAGGTCGAAAGCGGCATGGCTCGTGAATTGAAGCCGGGGGTCGATCCGGATGCCACGCCCGAATGCGTTTTAGCCTGCAGCGGGTCGGTTCTCCATTTCGGAGACCTCAATGATCCGCAAAGCAATGTGTCGCAACTGTTGAAAGAGCATCAGGCGATCCGGTTGCAGACAGCGCTCGGAACCGAGCCGTCGATTTTCTATATCCCGGTCGGATGAACTGACAGTTATGGACATCATAGGGCCAACCCGGCAAAAAACATGGGGACTTGCTGCAGTTGTCAATTTCTGGCTGGGCGGGATGTCCGCTGCTGCTTATGTGCTAATGGGTACGGTCAACGTCCTTCTGCAAGGCTCGTTTCACGTTTCGGAAAACTGGCGGTTGTCGATATTAATTCTGATGGCACTCGGCTTCATATGCATTGCGCTTCATGCGGGACGGCCGGGCCGGGCGCTATTTGCCGCGTGCCGTCTCCGGTCCTCCTGGATGGCTCGTGAAACGGTCGCCGCTGGCATTTTCATCGTCGCCGTTGTTCTTCATTTTGCTTTTCCTTACCTGATTGTTGTCTGGCTGACGGTCTTAGGGGCATCGTTCTTTCTGCTGAGCCAAAGCATGATGCCCTATCGATCACTCGGAATCGGCGGCTGGGGAGTGACCGTCGTTCCGATTCTTTTCACGCTGTCCAGTTTTTCATCGGGCGCTGGATTGGTGCTGTTGACGGCGCCGCGGATGGGGCCGGACGCATTATATCTGATGCGAATGATCGGTTTGGTGTCAGCGGTATTCAACGCCGCCATCTGGATTTACTATGTATACCGAGCACCCGTGTCGCCTCCGGACAGTTTGGCGGTTCTGCGTAAATGGCAGAGCCAGGTGGTGGTCATGGGAGGCGGCATGCTTCTGCCGGTTCTGTTGTTGATAGCTGGTGCCTCCGTCGCAGGTGGAGCGGGAGAAGCTTCATGGGCATGGCGGGCATGTGAGGTTTTTGCGGGAGCGGCTTTGAGCGGAGGAGCCTTTCTGCAAAAATATCTTGTTATCGCATGGGCGGGATGGTGGCGGCCGCTGCGCTTGGACGTGACGGCTTGAAGGACAGCCGTCGATGGAGCCGATGCGTGAGCGATGCGCCGACGGATGCCCTAATGTCGAAGGAAGAAAAATGAAGCTCGACGAAAAGCCGCTGGTCTCGATTGGAATTCCGACTTACAACCGCGCAGGCAGCTACCTGCCGCAAGCACTGATGTGCGCGGTCGGCCAATCTTATTCCAATATTGAAATCATCGTATCCGACAACTGTTCGACCGATAACACGGAAGAAGTCGTAACCGGTTTCAATGACCCGCGGATCCGTTATTTCAAGCACCAAAAGAATATCGGACCCAACAATAATTTTAATTTTGCATGGCAGCAGGCAAGCGGCGCATATTTTCAGCTTTTGCATGATGACGACCTGATCGATCCGGATTTTGTGCAGGTGTGCATGGCAAAGGCCGCTTACCGGACGGACATCGGGCTGATACGAACCGGAATTCGCCTGGTTCATGGCGATTTGAGCCTAAAGGCTGAGTTGAAAAACCAGCTGATCGGGCCGACGACGGACGATTTCATATTTAGCTGGTTTGCCGATATGACCCCTCCCTATCTGTGCGGCACCCTGTTCAATCGCAAGGGGCTGGAGGCCATCGGCGGGTTCAAGTCGAGGCACAACCTGTTTCAGGATGTGCTGGCCGAGTTCAAGCTGGCTCATCGAATGGGGAAGGTCGACATCGAAGAGCCTAAGGCGAGTTTTCGAGAGCATGCCGGTGAAATTACGGTCAATGTAAAAATCAAGGCGTGGTCTGAAGATAGCCTTGAGCTTCTGGATCTGCTGTGCGCAATCGCATCCGATAAAAACAAAGAAAGAGTTCGGGCGGAGGGCAGGAAATTTTTTGCACGGAAAATGTATGAAATGCTGCAAAAATCAGCACGGGCGCACGGAAGGCGCCGCCCCTCCATGGTTGACTATCTGAAAGTTTATCGAATTTTCGGCGTTAGATATCTACCGCCACCGGTGTATCGGCGCCTGTACGCTCTTTATTGCTGGACCGGCGTCAGACAGGCCTACCACAAACTGTCCGGTAATCCGTCCTGACCCATTCAGCCTCCATTCCATATCCGCCGCAACAATTTATATGAATGCAAGCCTAATTATCTGTACTTACAACCGGGCAGAGAGTCTGGCAAGGACGCTTGACAGCATCAAAAAGATGGACGTTTCACCCGATCTGTCCTGGGAACTGGTCATCGTTGATAATAACTCGAGTGATGATACCGCCAAGGTCGTCGATGCGTTCAGGGCAACGACAGCCGTGGAGGTCCACTATGTCGTCGAAACGAAGCAGGGCCTCTCATTTGCCCGTAATCGCGGCATTCGCGAAAAGAAGGGCGACATCGCCATTTTCACCGACGATGACGTTATTGTCGACAAGCGCTGGATGACCGAAATCGTCCGTGCCTTCGGGCAACTCGATGCTGCCTGCATCGGAGGCAAGATTCTGCCGTTATGGGAGTCGCCTCCTCCCGGATGGCTGAGAAAGGAGCTCTACTCGTATATTGCTCTCTTGGATTCCGGTGACGATGTGTTGCGAATGGACCAGCCGCGACTGTGGGGAGCCAATTTCGCCGTCCGGTCCTCTATGTTCGAAAAATACGGAGACTTCAATACGGGTCTCGGGCGCTTGCCTAACAAGCTATTCGGCTACGAAGAAACAGAGTTGATCGACAAGCTCATCCGGGCCGGTGAAAAGGTGTTTTATTGCCCCGGCGTCGTTTTGCAGCATTGCATTGAAGCCAACCGGATGAAAAAAGCGTATTTCCGAAAATGGAAACTCAATGAAGGTGAATTGATGGCCTTTCGAAGGCGGGAGGCCGAGCAAACGCGCCGATGGCGGGTTCCGCTTGGCAGCATGAAACGTTTGATTAAGGCCGGATTGCGTTATGTCGGCTTTTTGATTTTCAAGCCTCAGGAAGCTTTCGTTGAACAATTGGATGTCCTGTTTGAGTTCGGCTATCTTCGGGAAACCCTCAGGCACTGAGCCCGTGTCTGAACGTGAGCTATAGCGGTTGATCGTATCGAGGTCGGCGGGCATGGATATACGAAACGGGTGGATCCGATGCTGGATGAAGCTTGCCGGCTTAAGCCCTCTCGGAAGAGTTGCGACATGGCTCGCTGCGCTGGCGGCACCGCCCCACAAGTCCAGAACCTATCTGTCAAATTTGAATAGGAATGGATTTGTCTCACCCCGGGCGTCCATTTTTTCATCCCGGTTGAAGCTCGGAAAAAACGTTTTCATGGATGACCGGGTTCTCCTGTATCAGCGGCCCGATGGCGGTTTGATTGAAATCGGCGATCGGGTCTGCATCTATCGGGATACGATTATCGAGACGGGTTTCGGCGGGTGTTTCAGCATCGCGCATGGATCGAGCCTCCATCCGCGCTGCCAGTTCAACGCTTATGTTGCATCCATTCAAATCGGAAGCGATGTGATGATCGCACCCAATTGTGCGTTTTATTCCTACGACCATGGGGCCGCTCCGGAACGGCCCATCAGCGAACAGCCGCTGCAATCCAAAGGAGATATCGTTATCGGTGATGGTGCCTGGATCGGAGTGGGCGCGATCGTGCTCAGCGGCGTGCGGGTCGGCGATGGCGCCGTGGTCGCAGCCGGTTCGATCGTGACGAACGATATCCCGAACAATGCCATTGCTGCCGGTGCGCCGGCCAAGGTTGTAAAATTGCGCCAGCAAGCCTCCGATAGACCCTGAGCTGATCATTCATGCCTGCCTCGTTAAAGAACCTTCCGTCTCGTCTATCCCTTTATCCGTATCCGTTGTTATTTGCGGTTGTCTCTTTTGCGTTGTTCTGTTCCTTTTTAGCAGATAAGCACCTGTCCACCGACGGTGTTTTTCAGTTCGTCTACATTCTGGACGACGGAAAGATTTCTGACCTGGTATGGCAGCGGCGGTTCGGAAGCTATCTGACGTCGTGGCCACTGGTTCTGGCGGTCGCATGCGGGATCAAGCAAATTCCGGTGTTAAGCAAAATCTACGCGTTGGGTATTTACTTTCCATATGCGCTGTCGTTCGCTCTTTGCCTTTATGCGCTTCGGGATGAAAGGAAGACCCTGTTAGCCGTCGTTCTGGCCAGCATGGTTACAAATAATCTCCAATCGGACTACATCCTCGCGGGTACCCATCAGGTCATGATCAATTTGGTCTGGCCGATTTTGCTGCTGTTGCTCAGGAGGAACAAGTTGACGTTCGCGGATGGGCTTATCCTCTGGGCGTTGCTCATCCTCTTCTCATGCACGTATGAAACAGCCGTAATTCCGGCCCTTATTTTTCTGATCATCGGTGCGGTGCGCTTACGTTACGCTATAAATAGAGATCAGCAGATCATCAGCGGAGGCGCATTATTATTATGCTTGGCGGTGATAGGCATATCCGCTTACTTCATCCTCAATCCGGCGATCCCGGTCAATAAGGACTCCTTTGTTGACAGTGCCCGTGCGGTTCTTCGAAATTACGGGGCACTGACGGCGGCCGGATTCACATTCCTTTTCGCCGCCGGACTGCTATTGAAGCGCCCTGTGGTGATGGCTGCCTCCGTGCTGCCCCTGGCGTTGTATGTCGTTCTCATTTTTATATTGAATCACAGTGTTTCAGCTTATGTGTCATTTTCGGGCCGGACGTTATCGGCCAGCTTGTTGAATGGCTACATCATCCTTGCAATCCTGTTTTGGTACTATCAGATTGAGCTAAATAGAGCCGGCATGCTGGTTTATGCCTGTTTTATTTTGGTGATATGCCTTGCCAACATTTATACCTTAAGAAGCTGGATCGGATTCCGGAATGATTTCATCGCGACATTAAGCGCAAACAAGGGGTTTGTGTCAATTGAAACAACCGTCCTTAACGAAAATCGATATGGATGGCCATGGAACAACTCGCAATTGGGGCTGGTGTGGTCCGCTCCCTGCGTAAGGACCATCGTCCTAAACAAAAAAGACGTGAAATGGGAACCCTTTAATCCCTTGCAGACCCTTGTTTTGAAAAATCATCTTCTTTATGACGAGCATTTTAAAACCATTGACCCCACCATCCGAACCTGCAGCTGAGATAAGGTCTGAGCATACCTCGGTATCGGGCCACCGGCCGGCTGCCTCGCTCCGCGCCTGATTTTTTCCCCTTCCGGGGTTTGCCCGGAAAATCTCCGACGAGTTGCGGTTCAACATCGACAGCGAAGAATCGAGTGCTCACGGATATGTCCCGCCTCATCGTTAATGCGGATGATTATGCTTATTCGGAAGGCGTCAGTCGAGGGATCCTGCATGCCGCCCGAGACGGTATCGTTACCGCAACTGGGATCCTGTCCAACAGCCCGCATTTTGCATCGCATGCAAGGTGGTTGAATGGGGTTTCAACGCTGGATGTCGGCGTTCATCTCAATTTGACCTTTGGGACTCCTGTAACAGAGGGCATGAAAGCAACCCTCCGGGGGTTGAGACACGGTTGCGAAGATTTTTGCGAAGACAAATTTTGGACCGCAATTGCCATTTTATCCGGGAAATTACCGCTTCGCGTCATTGAAGCCGAGTGGGATGCTCAAATACGATTATGCATCGACAGCCGTTTGCCGGTGCAATTCTTAAATAGTCATGAGCACCTTCACGCGCTGCCCTCACTCTTCCGGCTTACCCGTGCACTGGCAGAACGCAATGGCGTGACTCATATAAGGATTCCGTACGCGGAGTGGATGGTTCCGCTGAGTACCGGAAGCATCCTCCGCAATGCGATTCTGCAAACCATGGCATTCCGGATTCCGGCCGATGTGAAGGAGAAGAGCCCCGAGCTGTTGGGTATTGCCTGCAGCGGAAAATTAAATGAAACGTATCTGTTTAATAGATTGACCCGGTTGCGTCCGGGAAAGGCCTACGAGCTGATGTGCCATCCCGGCTATTTTCAACCGGCCGAGATGACGGA
>JALOPB010000441.1 GCA_025454115.1 Desulfobacterales bacterium
CTCGGCTGGGCTGTCCAAAGCAGTCCTCACGACGGCCGATCTCAGCCATGCGAAAATAATCGAATCGTCTTTGCTGGATGCCCAAATCAACAGCACCGTATTGGTCGGGGCCGACCTCTCCCGCTGCGACATGCGGCGCGCCCGCATCACACGCTCCAACCTGATGGGCGCCGTTTTTTGCGAAGCCAATCTTTCCGAAACCAACCTCGAATCGTCCCGATTCGATGGGGCTGATCTGACCGGGGCAAAACTGATCGGGGCGCGCTTGAACCGGGCGAGCCTGAAGGGGGCCAGGCTGACCGGCGCCGACCTCACCCGCGCGATCCTGGTGGAGACGGACCTGCAGCAGGCCGATCTTTCTGCTATAGAATTTCAAAGCCGGCATTCTGGACCGGGCCTTGAAAAAGCATTGGGAGCTGCAGAAGAGGAAAAGTCAGCAAATTGAGGTGCTGTCGATCGAGGAGCTTGTTAAAAGCCGGGCGCCTTGAAATTCGGATCCGAATCCGATGAGTTGCTATGGAAAGGAACTCTCGTGGAGAAGCATCAAGCATTGATGCTCTTGCGGCGCGCGCTGGGTGATTCGAAGGCCATGCTGAGGCCGGGGCAGTGGGAAGCCATCGACGCTCTGGTGAACCACCGGCGCAAGCTTTTGGTGGTGGAGCGCACCGGCTGGGGGAAGAGCCTGATCTATTTCATCAGCACGCGGGTATTGCGCGACCGAGGGCAGGGGCCTACTCTGATCGTTTCTCCGCTGCTGGCCCTGATGCGAAACCAGCAGGCGGCGGCGGAGCGTCTCGGCATTCGTGCGATCAGCATCAACTCATCCAACCGCGTGGAAGAGGTTCTGCTGCCGGTTGCCAATCGCATCGGGTTGATGGTGGTGGATGAGGCCCACTGCATCTCCGACTGGGGGCACGACTTCCGTCCGGATTACCGGCGCCTGGTCAACATACTGAAGCTGATGCCGCCGAACATGCCGGTGCTGGGCACGACGGCTACCGCCAACAATCGAGTTCTGGATGATGTCAAAAACCAGTTGGGAGGATTTGTAATTCAGCGCGGGCCACTCGTGCGGGAGAGCTTGCACCTTCAAACGCTGCGTCTGGCGGACCAGGCCGAACGTCTGGCTTGGCTGGCGAAATACGTGCCGAAATTTTCAACCACTGGAATCATCTACACCCTGACGAAGAAAGATGCCGAGCAGGTGGCCGGATGGTTGCGGCTGAACGGGGTCGATGCCCGGGCTTATTACAGCGGCGTCGAGGCGGAGGGGTTCCCGGATTCGGATGCATACCGGCAGCACCTGGAAGAGCAACTCCTCTGCAACGGCCTCAAGGCCCTGGTGGCGACCACCGCACTGGGCATGGGCTATGACAAGCCGGACCTCGGCTTCGTGGTTCACTATCAGGCGCCCGGTTCCATTGTCGCTTATTACCAGCAGGTCGGTCGGGCCGGCCGAGCGATCGACCGGGCTTTAGGGCTGATGATGGCGGGTCGCGAGGATGAGGACATTCACCAGTTTTTCAGGTCTTCCGCCTTCCCGGACGAATCTCGCGTGCTTGGCATTTTAACGGTTCTTGAAAGGAGCGACGGGCTCACCACCAGGGAATTGCTGGCTGAGGTGAACCTGACGGAAGGCCAGGCCGAGCAGACGCTCAAGTATCTCAGCGTGGAGAATCCGGCTCCGGTCATCCGGCAAGGTTCCAAGTGGTCCAGAACCCCGGTACCCTACCGGCTGGACCACGGCCGGATTCAGCGCCTGACTCAAAAGCGGGAGCTCGAATGGCAAGAAGTGCAGGGCTATGTTGACACAAAAGAATGCCTGATGGCATATCTCGGGCGGGCTCTGGATGACCCGTACGCTTCGAAATGCGGTAAATGTGCCAACTGTCGGGCAAGACCGGTCGTTCCGATCGGTCTTGACTCGGAGCTTATCCGGCGGGCGCTCCTGTTCCTTAAGCAATCCGATCTACGCATCGAACCCAGAAGCCGGATACCAAGAGGCGCCTTTGTTACCTATGATCTTGACGGCAACATACCGCCACCATTGCGCGCTGAAGTGGGTCGCGTTTTATCTCGCTGGGGCGATGCCGGATGGGGGCGGCTTGTCGCCGACGACAAGCACACCGGGCGCTTTCGTGACGAACTGGTGGACGCTGCGGCCGAAATGATTCTCGACCGCTGGCGCCCGGATCCGTTTCCCGCATGGGTAACCTGTGTGCCGTCATTGAGGCATCCCGAACTGGTGCCGGATTTTTCTAAACGTTTGGCAGCTCGAATGGGTCTGCCTTTCATAGATGTCGTGTCGAAACTTAAAGACAACGAGCCTCAGAAGCTTCAAAATAACAGTTGGCATCAGTGCCGCAACCTGGACGGAGCGTTTGCGGTAAAAAAAACTGTAGCCGAAACACCCGTGCTGCTCGTCGACGACATGGTGGACTCTCGTTGGACCGCCACGGTGATCGCTGCCTTGCTTCGACAAGCCGGAAGCGGGCTGGTGTTCCCGGTGGCTTTGGCGACAACATTCGCAAACGGCTGAATATGCTGACTCCTGCGACCCAGGCGGTTTTGCTGCTGACCGCTCACTTCTCGAAACCTGCGCCGGGCGACCCCAAACCCTTGACGCCCATGGAGTGGGGTCGGTTCGCCGTGTGGCTGAAAGACCAGGGGCTGACACCTGGGGCTTTGCTTGCGGAAAGCCCCACCGGCCTTTTGGGTGGCTGGCGGGAGAATAAGATCACTCCGGATCGAATTTGCGCACTGCTGTCGCGTTCATCCGCTATGGCTCTGGCATTGGAGAAGTGGCAGCGGGCCGGCCTTTGGGTCATCACCCGCTCGGACCGGGAATATCCCGTTCGATTGAAAAGACGTCTCAAGAACAGCTCTCCTCCCTTGTTTTTCGGCTGCGGCAACCGGCAACTGTTGAACAGAGGCGGACTGGCTGTCGTCGGCTCCCGCAATGCCACCGAAGTCGACCTTGACTTCGCCCGCAGGATCGGGGGCGAAAGCGCGGCTGCCGGCTACACGATCGTGTCGGGCGGTGCGCGCGGGATAGACGAAAGCGCCATGCAGGGAGCTCTTGAAAACGGCGTGCTGGCGGACCGACTCCTCAAGGCGACGACTTCGACCAGGCATCGGCAGGCGCTGATGGCTCAGAACCTCGTGCTGATGTCGCCATTCAACCCGGAGGCCGGCTTCGACGTTGGCAACGCCATGGCGAGAAACAAGTATGTCTATTGCCTGGCGGATGCGGCTCTTGTCGTCCAATCGGACACCAAAGGGGGAACCTGGAACGGTGCGCTTGAAAACTTGAAGAACGCATGGGTTCCACTATGGGTGCAACCGACCCAGGACAAGGGATCGGGCAACGCGCAGCTCGCAGCAAAAGGCGCACGCTGGCTTTCGGCAACAGAGGGAAAATTGGATATCCGGCAACTCATTGAGAGGCCCCTGAGGCCGGAAAGCCTGCCGGCGCTGTTAGACCATCCTGCGACACCCGACGAAGCAGCAGTGGGAGAGGATCAAGAGGTGTTTGAGCGGGAAGTTGTGGCAGCGGTTGCTGCGTCGGGTGATGAAGATGTGATGAACTCCGCTTTGAGTGGAGATAGGAAAAACATCCCAATAATGATCTCTTATGAAAATTTCCTGCGCCGCATGAAAGACCTGACCGAGAAAGAAGCCAAAACGGCGGACCAACTGTGCAAGGAACTGAATATTTCCAGACGCCAGCTGAACGCTTGGCTCAAGCGGGCAACGGGGGAGGGGGAGCTTAAAAAGAAGAAAGGCCCGGTGCGGTATGCATGGATTCCTTCCCAGTCTAAACCAAAACAGGCGACCATTTTCTGAAAATTCCGTTTAAATGCTCAAAGAAAGCATGCTTAACTCTAACCTGCCACAACTCGACGATGAGGAAGGCGCCGCCGTTCCGCAGGG
>JALOPB010000109.1 GCA_025454115.1 Desulfobacterales bacterium
CTGTTTGCCTTCCCGCCGCTCATCGACGTCAAGATCGACCAGCCGCAGTCCGAGATCATCGTCGACCGCGACAAAGTGGCCGAGCTCGGCGTGGACCTGCAGCGGGTCGGCTCCGACATGGCGGCCATGGTGGGCGGCAATTTCGTGAACCGCTTCGACATCGGCGGCCGCAGCTACAAGGTCATCCCGCAGATCCAGCGCGAGGACCGGCTTAACCCGGACCAGCTCCAGAACATCTACGTCACCGGCCCGGCCGGTCAGCTGGTGCCGCTGAGCACGCTGGCCACGATCCGCAACTCGACGGTCCCGCGGTCGCTCAACCGGTTCCAACAGCTGAATGCCGTCAAGATCAGCGGCGTGGCCGTCCGGCCGCTTGACGAGGCCCTGCGCTTTCTGGAAGACGAGGCGGCCAAGATCCTGCCGCGCGGCTACATTCTGGACTATACGGGGGAATCGCGGCAGTTGCGCTCGGAGGGCAATCAGTTCCTGCCGACCTTCGGCCTGGCCGTCATCGTGATCTTCCTGGTGCTGGCGGCCCAGTTCAACAGTTTCCGCGATCCGTTCGTCATCCTGGCCGGATCGGTGCCGCTGGCCATGTTCGGCGCGCTCATCTTCACCTTCCTGAAGATGCCGGACCCGAACGTGCCGTTCTGGACCCAGGGCTGGACGACGACCCTCAACATCTACTCGCAGGTCGGACTGGTGACGCTGGTCGGCCTGGTGGCCAAGAACGGCATCCTGATCGTCGAGTTCGCCAACCAGCTTCAGGGTCAGGGCCTTTCCAAGCGCGAGGCCGTACGCGAAGCGGCCATGACGCGGCTGCGGCCAATCCTGATGACCAGCGCGGCCACCGTCGCCGGCCATTTCCCCCTGACGCTCGTGACGGGCGCCGGCGCCGCCGCGCGCAACTCCATCGGCCTGGTGCTCGTTGGCGGCATGACCGTGGGGACCTTTTTCACGCTGTTCGTGATTCCCTCCATCTACATGCTCATCGCGCGGGACCAAAAAAATCAGGTCGCGGCGGCATCCAAAGCAAGGTCCCTGTCGGCATCCCCCGCCGCGGGGCCATCGGCTTGACCTGCCTGCGCCGGCTGCAAGACCGACTGGTTGAGGCTCGGATGGGGATGCTCGATACGGGATGCGGGAAACTGGATACTCGATGCTGGATGTCGGATCGATCGACTCGATTGCATCCGGCTGTTCAGAAACGTCCAGATGCAAGGCTTGCGAAGTCCCGAGGAATGAGGCGTACGAGCAGTACGCCGCAGTGAGGAGGGGTGAGCGTAACCTAGCAGATGGGCGTTTATCAACAGCCGGTCACACCTGTCTAATCTCGCGTTCGCTGATGCCCATGAGGTAGAGCAGGCCGTCGAGGCCGACGCTGGAGATCGCCCGGTCGGCGTTGGCGCGGACGATGGGCTTGGCGTGGAAGGCGACGCCGAGGCCGGCGGTGTGCAGCATCGGCAGGTCGTTGGCGCCGTCGCCCACGGCGATGGTCTGCTCCAGGTTGATGTTCTCGACCATGGCGATGGTCTTGAGGATTTCGGCCTTCTTGGGGCCGTCGATGATGTCGCCCTTGAGCCTGCCGGTCAGCTTGCCGCCGACGATTTCGAGCTGATTGGCGAACACGTAGTCCAGCCCGAGCCTGCTCTGAAAATATTTGCCGAAGTAGTCGAAGCCGCCCGAGATGATCCCCAGCTTGTAGCCGAGGCCCTTGAGGGTCGCGACCACCCGCTCGGCCCCGTCGGTCAGCTTCAGCTCCGCGGCCACTTCGGCCAGCACGGTCTCCGGCAGGCCTTCCAGTTGCGCCACCCGGCGGGTCAGGCTTTCCTTGAAGTCCATCCGGCCGCTCATGGCGGCTTCGGTGATCTGCGCCACCCGCTCGCCCGCTCCGGCCCGGTCCGCCAGGATGTTGATCACTTCCGCCTGCACCAGGGTCGAATCCATGTCGAAGACCACCAGCCGGCGGTTCTGGCTGTAAAGGTTGTCGACGTGGAAGGAGATGTCGACACCGGTCTCCTCCGAGATCCGCATCAGGCGGCTGCGCAGGCCGTCGGCGTCGGCGATGCGTCCGGAAACGCTCATCTGAATGCAGGCCTTGGGGCTGGTCTCGGGCGTGATCAGGGAGATCCGGCCGGACAGGCGGGTGATCACCTCGATGTTCAACCCGTTATCGGCCATGGCCTGCGCGACCTGGGCGATCTGGCCGCCGGTGATCTTGCGGCCCAGCATGGTGATGATGCGGCGTTCCTTGCCCTGCTGGTTGACCCAGGCTTCATAGCGGTCCTCGTCGATGGGCGTGAACTGGGCGCTGATGCCCAGCTTGTGGGCGGCGAACAGGATGTCCTTGAGCACGGAGGAGGATCGGGACTCGTCCGGGATCTCGATCAGGATGCCGAGCGAGAGGAAGTCGTGGATGACGGCTTGGCCCATGTCCAGGATAGTGATGCCGTACTGGGCCAGAATTTCGGTCAGCCGGGCGGTCAGTCCGGGCTTGTCCTTGCCGGTGATGTTGATCAGAACGATTTCGCGCATAATCAAAGGGTCCAAGGGGTCAAGGGTTCCATGGTTCGAGTGCAGACGCTCTCTTTTGCAAAGAGAGACAGCTGCAAAAAAGATAGGCGCGGGTGCTACTTTTGTTCCCTCTTTATCCAAGGAGGGCAGGGGGATTTTTTTGCCTGGGAAGCATCTATCACACCACCGCCTCCTGCCCGGTCGCGCTTGCTTCAGGCAGCTGTTCTATAGGGACTCGGCCACGAGGTCAAACGAATTTAGCGTTTTGAGACTGGGGCTGTCCCTGGATGGGCGGGCTTGACGTTTTGAGCTCATCCTCAATGGTCCAATACCACCACTGCTGGCGACGTGGGTTATAAAATTGGGATGTATCCTCATTGAACACCGACTGCCGTTTCAAGCTTTGCTGCATGACCGCTTCAAACCCTATGCGTTCAATGCTGCCAAAAAAATAAGCCTGCCCGCATAATCGGGAAGCAGGGTGCAGGCAGGCAAGAGTGCGACCAAAAAGGATAGGATTACCGATCCGCTAACCGTACGGAATTGGTACCCAAAAATTTTAGCTGTTGGTCTCACTGCCTGATCGTAGTTGATAGGAGAGTTGCCGGTCGCCCTTGGTTTAGGTTTTGGGCATAGGTCCATAGACCTGATGGGTCGTTACGGTGACTGGCCGGATTGCCGGATGATAGTGCACCCCGGTTTAACCCTCAATAGAAGATAGATATTCCGCTCAACAGCAAACCATGGCGCGCGGCGCCACTTTATTCGGAAAGAACGATTTCTTGGTGGGAGAGGCTTCCAGCCTCGATCGTCGCGGATGGAAAGCCGCTCCCACGGAAAATAACCCGATTTACTTGAAAGGGTTTGATTGCAGCGAGCGTCTCGCCCCCGCGTGAAGGCAGCCGCGAGGCAGCCCCCTGCCGTAACGCGCTGGGTCAATGAATACCGGTCATGGTTTGTGAAACTTCATCAGATAGCTTGGCCGCCAGCCGTGCAACAGCAAGGGGGGATAAGTAAGAAGATTATCCGGATAAGAATGAGGGATTATCGACGATCTCCGGACTTCGGACCGTTGGTCATTTCATCTCGATACCTCAAGCGATTGGCCGAAAAACTTCCCGAGAAATAGGCTGTCACAAACGCAGCTTTTTTGGAAGTCGATTTTGAAGTGATATTCTCAACGGGGCGGCTCACCGAGAGCCGGATTTGTTGGCGATCCGGTGCTGCCGCTGGTTAAGCAACTACTTTGCCTTAAACTTGTATTCGTAGTTTCCCAAACTCTTAGCTTTAATCGGATAGTCCTGATCGTTAGGATCGAAACGGAGGATAATCCCTACATCGCGACACCCGTCATGTTTGATAGTATCCGAGGTGATCATAACTTCACGTTCACAGTTCAGAAGATTGCCCCCATGTGAGCGATAAAGGTTTTGGATTTTTACCACGACCTTTTCCCCACGAGCCTCATAAATAAATTCGTCCTGCCCGGAACTACTGGGCCCGAAATGATTAACCTCCCATCCGGCGGGTCTAAGCAGCACGGCTTTGATTTTGTCAGGCCCACCAGCACCGGCCTGATCTTGGGCATAAGCGGTTGGTATTGCGTGAAGCGACGAAAAATAAAAAACACAGTAGATGACGAGGAGAGAGTACAGTCTCATTTGAGCCTCCAGCTGGGTCGAAATAATTGGTTGCCGAACCAGTTATTTCCTCGATCCGGGCTATCGGTGCCATACCCAAATCGGACCATCTTTGATCCTCATTGTTTTGAAAGTTTTTTCACTTCAGTCCAGCCTTACGCAGGGCGTCAATGACTCTATCTTTGTCCGATTGATCCTTTAGCGCAGAGGTCTTGTTAAAAAAATCCAGTGAGAAATTTGGCTTGATCCTCAGGATTTCCGCAGCCTCGGTGATAGCTTCCTCCTCGCGGCCCATTTTGCTGTACGTGGCGGCGAGCCCGACATGGCCATAAAGAAAATCAGGGGCACGCTGAATCGCTTTTTTGAACCACGAAGCGGCTTCCTGGTATCGACCGGTGTGGTGGAGGACCCAGCCGAAGATGTTGCAAATCCCGGCTGAGGCGAAGGGGTTAAGCCGCAAGGATTTTTGGAGCAAAGGAATGGCATCTTCCCGCTTGCCTGCAAAGGATAGACTTTCGGCATAGAGGGCAAGAGCGGCCGCATCACTAGGGTTGAGGGCTACAGCGATTTCCCCTTCAGCATGGGCCTTGTCATACTCCCTTTTGGTGCTATAGAGCGCACACAACAAGCGGTGGCCCGCCGACGATTTGGAATCGATCGCGAGCGCCTTTTGGGCTTGGGCGATACCTTTGTCAATGGTCTCTTGGGGGGAGGTCGTGTTGCCCAAGAAATAGTCGTGGTGGTAGACCCAACCGAGAGTGATGTAGCCGCTTGGAATCTCTGGGCACATCGGTATAGTTTCCTCCAAGATCTGCCGAGCCAGGTTGCAGTCCTCTTTACTCCAACGGTTAGAGTAACCACTCGCTTCCAATATCCTCAGATAGCAGTCGAGGCCTTGCTTTCCCTGATAATATTTGTCCGCATCCTTTTGGGCCATTGAAACATCTCCCCCTGCCAACTTTACCCGTACGCCGTGCAAGATTTTTAGAGTGATCTCATCTTGCAGGGCAAATATGTCTTTCAGGTCACGATCATAACGCTCTGCCCAAAGGTGATGCCCCGTGAGCGCATCGATCAACTGAACGGTGATTCGAAGCCGGTCGGCAGAGCGCTGCAAACTCCCCTCCAACACATACCGAACACCCAGTTCCTCACTGACCTGCTTTGCCTTCACCGGTTTTCCCTTGTAAACGAATGTCGAATTCCGAGCTATGACAAACATTGCGGGAACCTTGGAAAGGGCAGTGATGATTGCTTCAGCCATTCCGTCACAGAGGAATTCCTGCTTTGGGTCGTCGCTCATGTTGACAAACGGCAGTACGGCAATGGAAGGCTCGTCGGGCAAGGGGAGAGCCATCGCCTTGGTATCTGCCTTTTCTACGGGTGGCGCAGGCGGTGGTGCAGCGGACCGCAAAAAAGACTGCCAAAAGGCCACGCCAGCAACTACCAACAGAGCGGCGGCCAGGCCAATAATTGCTATCTTTCTACCCGCGCCCTGTTTGAGCCCGGCAGCCTTCTTTTTTGTCACCCTCGGCTCTAAGACGACCCGATACGCCCCTACCGGTTTGGCGATGTTTTTGACCGTCTGCTCCCCAAGGAACTCATACCCAAATGGCAGCTTGGTCTCGATTTGGTCAAAGGCCGTCTTGGAGACACAGATTCCGCCGGGGTCGGCGAGGGATTCAAGCCGAGCGGCTATGTTGACGCCGTCGCCGTAGATGCGGGATTCCTCCTCGATCACGTCCCCGAGGTTGACCCCGATGCGAAACTGCATTTTCCGATTCTCGGACAACTCGGTGTTGCGTGCCTGGAGTTCTTTCTGTGTCGCAACCGCGCACTGCACCGCATCCACCACGCTGGCGAACTCTGCGAGAAGATTGTCCCCAGGAGAGTCCACCACCCGGCCACGGTGCTGCTTTACGAGATCGGAGATGATCTGTTTGTAGGCTTCGAGAGTCTTGACGGTGGCCGCTTCATCGTCTTGCATCAACCGGCTGTAACCGGCCACGTCGGCGCTGAGGATGGCGGTGAGCTTGCGGTGAAAGCCTTTCGGTTCCATGCCGACACCTCCTTGGCCAGAAGGTTTGGCAATTAGATGAACAAAGTAAAAGTGAAAGGAAACGTCGCTGGAGAGGAGGAGAGATCAGAACCACGCAGCCAAACCAGCGTCCGCTTCAAGTTCGGTGCAATGGTAAAGGGTGCCTCACTGGCTGAGAATATACCGCAGCCAGGGACAGAGAATCAACTGAAATCTACCCCTGTGCGGAGTCTATATCACACAGTCAGGCCATATTGTGATATGTCGATGGAATTGCAATGCCCTAACAGCTCAAATTCATAACAGATTTATTCTGGATATCCTATTTTTACCTCCGTCGATCAGTTCTTGTCAAATCCAAACTGGGCCTCCTTTGACCCTCGTGGCCGGAGATACTGCCAGTCAACCTCACGTTTTCAAAAAGCTGATATGGTGCCAGTCGCTGTCATAACACCTGGATGGTGGTAAACAATTTTCGTTGGATATACACCAAAGAAACAATCTATCCGGGATTCTCCCGGCAAGATGATATCCACACTTTTCTGAAGAGGTTTTTTTGCTCTCGATTACGATACGCTGGCGTTGAACATGCGCACGGCGCAGCCCAAGGCGCTGTTCCTCGCCTTCACCGGCACGCCGCTCATCGCCGGCGAGGATCGGACGAAGGACGTGTTCGGCGATTACGTGTCCACCTTCGACTTCCAGCGATCGGTTGAGGACGGCGCTACCGTACCGCACTTCTGCGAGAACCGCGTCCGCTCAACGTTTCCTTTTCTTCGCTACCTTCTTGGCAGGAGACTTCTTGGCGGCCTTCTTCCTGGCGGCGCCTGCCATCTTCGCAGACGACTTCGCACGTGACACCCTGGCGCCCGCCGCGGCTTTCGCCTGGGCACGGGCGACGATGGCAAAGTGACGGCTCGTTACCCCGCTCAGGGGCCTCATGGCCTTGTCGAGATCGGCGCTCGCCTTGCCGAGCGGCTCGAGAGCGGTAACCACGGCGGCAACATCGCCCGTGACCGAAGCGAGGGCGCGGCCGATCGCGGCGGCCGCGTCGGAAAGCGGCGCCAAGAGTTTGGCAAGAGGGTTCAGTGCTCTTTCCAGCTGGGCCATCAGCAGGTCGATGCGGAAGGCGCGCAGGATCGGCTTGACGATCGGGTCGATCACTTTCTTGGCGACCCAACTCAAGGCCTTCAGCGCCCACTCGACCGGCTTCAACGCGTCGCGAAGAACCTTGAGCGGCTTCTCCAGGGGAGACAACGCTCGAGTCACGCCCTCGGCAGCCGCGAGGCTGTCGGCAACCGGCTTCATCAGCCGCTCGACGGACGAGAATGCGCCGTCGACCTTCTTCAGCGGCGGGGCCGCCTTCTTCTCGACGCCATCGATCACGGTCATGGGCGGCGTCATGGCCGCGTTGATGCCGGCGACCGCTTGCTCGACCGCTGCCGGCGGCGTGTCGCCGAACTGAGCGCGCAGCGCTGCGGTCATACCCAACCACGAGGTCAGCCTGGCCTGCGCGGCATCGAGGGTCTGCTTGGCGCTGGCAACGGGCTTCTCGCCCTTGGCGACCACAGCCTTCGCCGGCTTCAGCTTGGCGTCCACTTGATCCGCGGCCGATTTCATCTGGCCGACTGACCGCGACACCCGCCCCAAAACGTTGGCGACCTGGCCCATGACAGTGCCGACGATCGGAAACACCGACAGAAACCGGGCAAACTTGCTCAGCGTGTCCGCCCTGCTGCGGATGTCGCCGAGCATGCTCGAAAGCTGCCTGGGCTTGGCGAGCAGGGATTTGATCTGGGCAATTCCTGCGCTAACCTTGTTGACCGGCTCTTGCAGGGCAACAACGTCCCCACCGAGCGACTTGAGGTTTGCCTCCAATCTAGCGAGTTCCGACATGACGCTGCTCCCTCCGCCGTTGGTGACTGCCACTTGCGCGACAGGTTTGGCCTCACGACCGGTTACTGCCTCTTGGCGTGCGGCAATGTTGTGAAGGTGAGTAACGTTGCTTTCATTTTGCATATTACACCTTCAATCCAATGCAAAGCAAAACGACTCAATCAAATGAGAAAATAATACGATCTCCTTTCCAAGGTTTCAAATCGAAGCGCAAGGATATATCACCAATTTGGCACTTCGGTGATACGTCGGATGGTATTCAGTGCATCCAACAATGCTAAATCATATCAGATTTATTGTGTGTATTTAACCCTTTTGT
>JALOPB010000442.1 GCA_025454115.1 Desulfobacterales bacterium
TACCGGGCGGCACTGGCCGAGGAGCCCGATTTCGAACCCGCCTACGAGGGCTTGGGAGAGGTTCTCGCCAGAAGCGGGGACTTCGAGGCCGCCGTCCGGGTTTTCAGCGACATCGTGGAGCGCAACCCCGTCAGCTATACCGCGCATGTCAACGCGGGGGTCGCTCTTAAAAAGGCAGGCCGGCTGGCCCCTGCCGCCATCCATTTTAAAAAGGCCGCCGATCTGGATCCCGGGAGATACGAAGCCTTTTTTCAGCTGGGCAGCATCCTTTCGGCCCGGGGAGAGGGCGAGGCGGCCATGGCGCTCTTTCGCAAAGCCATCGCGGCCGAACCAGGGTCCTACGAAGCGCACCTCAAGGTCGGTATCGAATATGCCAAAAGAGGTGAAATGGCCCCGGCCGTGGCGGCCTTCCGCCGGGCCGTGGACCTGGCCCCCGGAAGCGAGGAGGCCCGGCGCAACCTGGTGCGCGCCTATCTGGCCTCGGGCGACCCGGCCGCCGCCCGGAAGGAGTATGAAGCGCTTCTGGAAAAAATGCCCCAGGCCGCCAAGCCTCTGGAGAAGTACTTCCCGGCAGTGCCCACACCTTGAATGTTGGTCCGGCCCCAGGCCGCCAAGCCTCTGGAGAAGTACTTCCCGGCAGTGCCCACACCTTGAATGTTGGTCCGTTGCAGCAAGCAGAGAATCCCGGATTCGTAATGGTTATGAGAAGGAAATCAAAGATTTTATTTGATTTTCCGTACTAACCTCATGTATATTTCATTTGAAGCGAGTTTATCTTCTCTGCGCCTGCGGACCTGAAGCGGACGCCGGCGTCGTTGCGCGGTTCGGGCCTCTTTATCTCCGGTTGTATCGATCTTCACTTTCACCCTCGCATAACGAACGTGCCACTCCTCTATCCGATGGAGGTGGAGCATGGAAAACACCATCGTCATGACCCTCGGCGGCATCCTGGTCCTGATGAATGCGTTCGAACGCTTCAACACCCCGCCGAGCAACCGGGCGACGACGACCGCGGCCCGGTATTACACGGCGGCGGCTGTTTACCTGATGATTTACCTCCTCGCCTATTTCCTGCTCCGCTATTACCACGCCCTGTTGAATCTGGTTCTTAAACTGCTGAACCAGGAGAAGATGTATGAATCTCTGCCGGCCGAGGTGGTGGGCGCCATTCTGCTTGCAACGGTTCTGCCCAAAATACCCGGGTTTTCGGCCGTTGATCAAAAGTTGAGGCGATTTCTGCAGAACCTTGCCGCCATTCCCATCCAGGCCTTGCGCCTGAGCCGCGAGCTGTACGAAGCGCCTTTTTCCGTGCCCGTCGAATTCCGGCAGCGGGTGATGGACCACCTGGTCGGGCTGGGGTTCAATGAGGATGACCTGAATTTCGAGCAAAAAGAGAGCGCCAAGTCCCTGTGGCTGAAAAATACGATCCTGCTGCTGGAGCTCAAAGAGTGGCAGGACAATGCCAGTTTCAGCGAGTTCTGCAAGGAGCGCCATGAGCAGCTGAAGCGCCTGTCGGATCGATATCAGAAATTGACCGGAATGGCCCAGAACTGCTTCAGCATGGTTCGCGAGGTGAGCGGCCAGGACGCCCAGCATCCCATGGAGGCTCCGGTAAAGAAATTTTACGCGAATTTCAAAGAGCAGGCCGATGAGCTTTTTCGAGAACTATGCCAAATGACCAGCCAAGGCATCCTGAGATGCCGGCTGACGCGAGGCTCCCGCTGCCGCAGCTTGGGGGAGATGGGCTTCACTATCCGGTTAGACAACCGCACCGCCTCCTTGTCCATCCACCAGTTTCTTCTGATTTACGGCCTGCTGGTGACCCTCGTTTCGGCCAATTTCATCATCATCTTTCCTGCGTGGGAGGATGGCGAGAAGACGCTGCTGATGTCCTCCATGATCGTCTCGATCTACCTGGCCGCAGCCTGGTCCGCGGTGTTGCTCAAGGATAAACTCCCGGGTTTCCGGCGCAGCCCGGGGCAGCCTCCGCCCGGCGGGGCCTATCTGGCCACGGGTGCAGTGGCGGTGGTGGTTGGAACCCTGATCAGTCTCATTTTCAAGACGATGATATTTGCAAAAGGAGATATTGGCGGTTCCGACGCATTCATCGCCGCCTGGCTGGAATTCAAACTGCTGAGCTACCCCTGGATGTTTATGGCGTTCACGACGGCGATCCTCACTTCGGTTCTGATCGATTACCCGCCACCGCCTGGAGTTCTTGAGAAGAGATGGCGTTTTGCCGAAGCGGCCATCCAGGGCGCTCTGACGATGGTGTCGGCTCTTTTCGTGCGTTGGTGGCTGGCGGACATCCAGCCGGTGGGCTCGGTATTGCCGAACCCAACTGCGGTTTGCGTCGTTTCGGCCTTTGCCGGCATGGTGCTGGGCTTTATCGTACCCTCCTGGTACCGCCAGGCCAAGCGGAAGGAGCAGACCGCCTCAGGGAAGAAAGAGGTTCCGGACCTGGTCATGGCCGCCCACCGATAAGGGTGGCCGCGGACGGCCATTCACTTGAAGGCGGCGACATCCTTTACCGGGGGTATCTCCGGCAGAAGCCGCTCCCAGCTCGAACCGCCGCGCTTCCGGGACCAAAGCTCGCCGTTGGACAATACCGCGAGCAATCCGCCGTCCACCTGAACCAGGCGTTCCACCATGTGCCGTGCCCATGGGGCCTGCATGCCGTTTGCGGCCGGATGCCAACTGCCGCCCCCGTCCCGCGATTCCTCGATGCGACCGTTCCGGGAGACCCCGTCGGCGGGCCCGGTAATTAGGTGCCCGGGGTCAGCGGGATCGACCCAAACGGCGCGAACATAGCCGGGGTGGATGGCATGCCAGGATCGGCCGCCGTCGGACGAGCGGAAAAGCCCCCCGCCGGTGGCTGCGGTGACGAGATCCGAGGAGGAGGGGTGCACGGTTACCGCATGCACGTCCGGGTGAATCAGCGTTCCCAACCCACGGTCCATCTGCGGACGGCCGTCGCTGCCGGGAGCCAGGCGCCACGACCTGCCGTT
>JALOPB010000110.1 GCA_025454115.1 Desulfobacterales bacterium
GGCCATGTGAGCCCGGGCATACATGGCGTAATAGGCCGGCATCATGGTGCCGAAGGGGCTTTCCCACTGGATGTCCGCGCCGCGGCCCATGCGCTCCTGAGACTCGGCGGAAGAGATTTCCGACATCTTCTGGAACCCGATCACCGCGACCACGTCGTGCAGGCCGGATTTCACCAGGGAATAGGCCAGGCGCAGCCCCATGCTGCTCGATGAGCAAAGGCTTTCGACGTAAAAAGTGGGTTGGGGATTCAACCCAAGGTACTCGGCGAACACCCCCGCCGGCGAGCGCTGTTTGTCGTATTCAGGCGCCGAGCAGATGACCGAGGCCTGAATATCCTTCGCGGTCAAGCGGGCATCATGCATGGCATCCTTGAAGCCTTCGAAGGCCAGCTCGCGGACCGAGCCGGGATAGGCCCGCACGAACTCGCTTTGACCCACACCGATAATGGCAACTCGTGACATGATTGGCTCCGAATAGCTCGCTTGACTCCGTTTGTCTGCATATGGTTTTCCAAAACACCAAACACCAATTACCCAAACACCTTCTCTATATATACTGCCCCCCGTCAACCTTGATCACTTCACCGGTGATGTGCTTCGCGCGGTCGGAGGCCAGGAAGGAAACGAGATACGCCAGGTCTTCCGGCTGGCCCACGCGTTTCAGGGCGCTTTCCCCCATGGCCAGATCGATGATCTTGTCGCGCGCGTCCGATTCCTTGAGCATCGCCGTTTCGATCAGTCCGGGCGCCACGGCGTTCACGGTGACGCCGAAGGCGCCCAACTCCTTGGCGAGCGCTTTGGTGTATCCGATGATACCGGCCTTGGAAGCCGAATAGTTGGTCTGGCCGAATTTGCCGCGCAGGCCGTTGATGGAAGTGATGTTGATGATCCGGCCGTATTTCTGATCCTTGAGCAGCGGCGCCGTGTGGCGCGTGAAGTTGAAGTATCCCTTCAAGTTGACTTCCAGCACGCGGTCCCATTGCTCTTCGCTCATCTTCCAGCTCACCCCGTCCCAGTTCATGCCCGCGTTGTTGACCAGGACCTGCAGGCTTCCGAACTCCTTCGCGGCACTCGTACGCTCTGGCCTCGGCCTCATGCTTGCGGTAGGTCAGGCAGATGTTGGCGCCCTCGCGGGCCAGATCGAGGGAAATGGCGGCGCCGATGCCCTGGGAGCCGCCGGTGACGAGTGCATTTTTTCCTTCCAGGAGCATGTGCCCTCCTATTTTTGGGGTTTGGCCAGCACCGCGGCCATGAACTCCGCATCAAACGCGTCGCCGCGCGCCTGGCGTCGGCGGTACTCGATGAAATCCACGACGTCCCTGCCGGTGATCTTCTTCGTATTGAAGGCGTTGAAGCCCAGGTAGGCCTCGCAGTTCATGTTGGCGGCCAACCAGTGGCGGTTGATGACCTTGGCCTGGTCCCAGAAAAATTTCTTCTTGAGACGGATGCCTTCCACGCTCTTGATCAGGCAACCGGGGAACAGGTTGGTGTAGGTCCAAACGACTTTGTTGACTTCCGCGTCCAGCCGGGAAAAATCCGTCTTGGCCTTTTGGACGAGTTCCCTGGCCTTCTTGGCCTCGTCGCCGGTCTTGAATTCGCCGTAGACGATCTCGCCGTCGGCCACATACGCGTCGGTGACGATGGCCGGGTTGCGCAGCCACTGGTCGCCCTCGCGGATGACCGGGACGCACTTGGAGATGAGCCCGAGGCGCTGCATTTTATAGGCGCTCCACATCTCGCAGGATACGCAGTTCCACATGGCCAGCTCGGTGGGAAGCATCCAGGGCAGGAAGTCCGAGCTTCCGCCGTCGGGCGCGGACCCGTGCCGGGGCCCGGCCTGGCCGAAAATGGCCAGGTCGCTCGATAACGTCGTATCGCAGGCCATGCCGATCTCCTGGCCGCCGGCAACGCGCATGCCGTTCACGCGGCATATCGTCGGCTTCTTGCAGCCCAGGATGCCGTCCACCATGCCGTTGAAGAGGTCCATGTACTGGCCGTATTCGTTCGGGCGGCCGGAATAGTACTCGGCATACTCCTTGGTGTTGCCGCCGGTGCAGAACGCCTTGTCGCCCATCGCGGTGAAAACCGCCGCCACCACGGAAGGGTCGGCCGAAGCGCGCTGGAAGCCGGCGATCACGCCTTTGACCATTTCGGTGGTGTATGAGTTGTATTGGCTTGGGTTATTCAGAACGATCCAGGCGGAATAGAGGTCTTTTACCGGATTGCCCTGAGGATCGAGGATAGGCTTCTTTTCGTAAATGACTCCGGGAGCTTTGTCCGAGAAATGCTCATCTCCCCACAAGAAGTGATTTTTAAGGCCTGATTCCCTTGGAAGCCAACTAAGATCCGACATGTTAATCTCCTTTTCCCTAAATATCATTTACTTAGACAAATTATTATTTCTGAACCGCCTTGAAAAACCCGAATTTCAATTATATAGCTATATATTAGCTACATAGACGCTAAGTCAAGAAAAAAATCGTTGAATAGCGTTGGAATCCGGAAAATGGCGAAGTTTGGCTCATCGTCTGCGCTGCAGCCTGAGAAGGCAGCCGAAATGCGCTTGACAGGCCTTGCCGCCCGTGGTTAGCTGAGTCCCAACTCTCGATGTTTTCAGCAAAAATCATTGAAGTAAGGAGGGGTTGCCCGGTGAGATACCCCAAGGAGCTCGTGCTCAAGAATTGCACCGAGGTGGTCATCCGTCCGCTGACGGAACAGGATGAACAGGCTTTGCGCGATTTTTACAGCCAGGTATCGGAAGAGGATCGGTGGTTTATGCGGTTCAATGTCATGGATCCGGCGGTGATCCGCGGTTGGGTCCAGGGCAAAGACGATGTTTTTTCCATCGTTGCCGAATGCGGCGGTCAAATCGCCGCCCATGCCCGCCTGCACACCCATGCATATGGTTGCTACCATCACCAGGGCCGCCTGCGGATCATCGTCCTGCCGGAGTTTCGCCAGAAACGCCTGGGGAGCTGGATGCTGCTGGATCTCATTCATCTCGCCATGGAGAAGGGATTGCGCGAGTTGCGGGCCGATTTTGTGGTCGGGATCGAGGATGCGGCGATCGAAGCGGCTTACAAGCTCGACTTTTTCAAAAAAGCGATGCTCGAGGATTTTATCATCGATCCCCATGGTCAACTGCACAATCTCTTGATTATGACCAAGCGGCTTCATAAGGACTGGGGCGATTTCTGAGCTGGCGGCCATGGGACCTTACGTGCAGAACGAAATCTTTCTTTCGACCACCCTTGGCGAGCTGCGGATCCGCGCCTTTTGCAGGCCGGAGGATATCCGTAAACTTATCTTCGACCGGCAGTTCGGAACGCATGCCCATTATCGGTCGCTTTACACCAAACGCGAAAGCCTGGAACACAAGGCCGAGCAGCCGGATACCAGCGTGGTGCTGGCCATTGCCGATTCGACGCACATCGTCGGGTTCGGCGTGCTGGCCTATCCGGATCCGGAAGAGCGTTGGGCCGGACTGCACCCGCATGTGATGATGGAAGTGAACGCGATCGAGGTTAGCCGGCAGTGGCGCTCGCGGAAAATCGCCAAGGGCATCATTCAGATGATGATGGTCCACCCGTTGATCGAGGAGAAAATCGGCTATTTCGTCGGCTATTCATGGACCTGGGACCTTGACGGCAACCGGATGTCGGCACAGCAGTACCGCCAGATGATGGCCAATCTCTTTGAGCCGTTCGGTTTCCAGGAATATCAGACCAATGAACCGAATATCTGCCTGCGGCCGGAAAACATCTTCATGGCGCGGATCGGTGAGAATGTATCCAAGGAGGTCCAGAACCAATTCAAGTGGCTGAGGTTCGGGATGACGCCGTAAAAGGAGAGGGTGGAAGTCGGAAGGCGGAAAAGAGAAGTTGGAAGTCGGAAGTGTGAAGGTGGAAAGCAAAAGGATATTACGGCCTATGAGAGGAGAAGTGACCGATGTTGAATGAGCGGTTGGTTTATGTGAACGGCGGCTTCGTGAAGTGGCCGGAGGCCACGGTGCATATGATGTCCCACAGTTTTGCGCGCGGCTCGACGATCTTCGAGGTCATCAGTTTCTACGCCACGGCGTCCGGTCCAGCCGTTTTCAGGCTTCATGAGCACATCTTCCGTCTGGAGAAATCGGCGGCATACCTGGATATGGAACTGCCCGGCGACCACGACACGCTATGCCGGGCGGTGGCGGAAGCCGTTCGACGCAACCGCCTCGAGAAGGGTGTCATTAAAGTGGTCGGATATTATCCGCAGTTCGCTCTCGACATTCAGCCCCCGCAGAAACGCCTGGATCTGGCCATCTTCGCAATGGATCCGTCCCAGGACGCGGCTGGGCTGGAGTTCTCGTTCGAAAAAGGGACCACCGCCGGGATCGCGCGTTGGCGCAAGCTCGACCCGCAGACGATACCGATCGAAGCCAAAGCTGCAGCCAATTACCTGAACGGGATGATCGCACGCCTGGATGTGCAGAAGCGCGGTCTGGAGGATGCCATTCTGCTCGATACGCAGGGATTCATCGCCGAGGGGGCCACCGAATCCGTCTTTTTTGTCAAAGAGGACCGCCTGTTGACACCTTCGTTGGGAACGGTGCTCGACAGCATTACGCGCCGATCCATTCTGCAGGTTGCCCGTCATCTCGGCATCGAAACGAGCGAGGGCCGCCTGCCGCCGGAGCTCATTTTTCAGGCCGACGAGATATTCTTTGCGAACACACCGTTCAAGGTGATTCCCGTGCGTCGGGTTGAGGATCGGGAAATGCCGAGCGCTCCCGGCCCCATGCAACGGCGGCTGTGGGATGTCCTGCAGCGGATCGCCGCCGGCAAAGAACCGGCCTTCGCCGAGTGGCTCTATCCCGTATGAATCCCGAGGCTGAAAAAATCCTGGCGGGCGACCCTTTGGCGGGCGCCCGGCTGATCAGCCTGCTCGAAGACCGCGACCCGCTCGGCATTGAAATTTTGAAAGACCTTTATCCCTTGACCGGCAAAGCCTTCCTGATCGGGATCACCGGGCCGGCCGGAGCGGGAAAGTCCACTCTGGTGGCGCGCATGATCGATCATTTGAGGGGGCGCGGCTTACGGGTGGGAGTGGTAGCGGTCGATCCGTCCAGCCCTTTTTCCGGCGGTGCGCTGCTGGGCGACCGCATCCGCATGCAGAGCCGAGCGACCGATCGCGGGGTTTTTATTCGGTCGATGGGAGCCCGCGGTCGCCCGGGAGGCGTCGGCCGCACCGCCCGGGAGGCTGCCCTAGTGATGGACGCCATGGGCTATCAGGCCGTGGTGATCGAAACCGTCGGGGCCGGGCAGGGGGAGATTGAGGTTTCGCGCTGTGTTCACACGACCGCAGTGGTCGCGGTTCCCGGCATGGGTGATGAGGTGCAGGCCATGAAAGCCGGCCTGTCGGAGATTGGCGATGTGTTTGTCGTGAACAAGGCCGACTGCCCGGGAGCCGACGAGATGGTGCAGCTGATGGAACAAATCGCCCGCCATCGCCGCTGCGCTCCGGACGCCTGGTGTCCGCCGGTGATCCAGACGGTCGCCGTGCAGGATCGGGGCATCGACGGCCTGATCGACCGCCTGTTTCAGCACCGGCTCTATTTGGAGTCCACCGGCCGGCTGGCGGCGCGTCGGGCCTGCAACCAATTGCATTTTTTCCGCCAACTGGTTGTGGACATGGCCACCACCCAGCTGCTGCAGGATAGCCCGGAGCTGGCTTCCATCCAGAAAGAACTCGGCCACGGCGGGATCGACCCTTACACGGCCGCGGAAAAGCTGCTTAAACGTCGGTTGCCGGCGTGAGCGCCGGGGTACCGCGAAACCCGGTTATTGATACCGTTCAGGATGGATTTTAAGTTCTTCCAGGAAATCGACCACGATCCGCTCCTGGTCGTATGCCGGCTCCCATCCCCACTCTTTCCGCGCCAGGCCGTCGTCCAAGGGCTTGGTGAACCCATCGATGAGCTTCTGGCGGTTCTCATCCACCTTGAAATCGATTCGGGCTCCCGGAACCTTGGTTTTCACTAGGTCCACCAGCTCCTGCGCGCTGGCTGCGGGGGTGGGTCCGGCAACGATGTAGTTCACCATCTTTATCTTTTCGACGGGCGCTTCCCCCAACATGACGATTGCGCGGGCCGAGTCCTTGAAATACATGACCGGGCAGCGGGTCTCCGGCTTCACGTACATGACATACGGCTTGCCCTTGGCGCACTCTTCGATCACCCAAGCGTTATACTGAACGATCCCGGGCGTCTTCACGCCCGGCCCCACAATCGACGGATAACGAACTCCGCGGAAATCCAGGCCGTACTTGCGTTTGTAGAACTGGCCCAACAGCTCGGAGAAGACCTTCGTGCAGCCATAGAAGAGTTGAGGACGCTGAAGCGTGTAATCGTCCACGATGGGCTCGCGGACATCGATCCCGTAGGTGGCGATGGTGCTGGAAAAGAGCACCTGGGCCACGTCAAACAGCCGGGCGGCCTCCAGCACGTGGAAGGTTCCCATGGCATTGGCCCGGAAGGACGCCGCCGGGTCGGCGTCGGAGGGCACCGAGAGCATGCCCCCGATGTGATAGATGACCCGGGGCCGGATGGTTTTGACCACGTTCAGGACGTGGCTGAAGTTGCCCAGGTCCCCGCGCACCACCTCGATCCGGTCGGCCACGTCGTCGAGCAGTTTCGTGGATGGGTTGATATCAAAGACAACCGGTCTCCTTACGCCCTTTTCCAAAAGGATGCGCACCACCTGTGCACCAATGAACCCTGTCCCGCCGGTGACCAAGACGCTCATGACCGCCTCCTGCCGCTTTGAAATCATCAAATGTGGATCCGGGTCGGCTAGTTGTCCCAGTACAGATCTTTCAGCCTTTTCAAAAACTCCGTATCCCGTTTTCGAACCGCTTCATCCAGCTCTCCCTTGGAGAAATCCAGGGTATAATCGTAAAAACCCCTGCCGCTCTTGATCCCATAGCGACCCTGAGAGACCAATTCCTGGAGTATCTTGGGTGGTTCGGTCGAGCTTTGAATCCTGGGTGCCAGGTTTTCACAAACCTTGAGCCAGATATCCAGTCCGGCCAGATCCATGGTGAGGAACATTCCGATGCTGGCCAGACGAAACCCGATGCTGCCCTTGATCGCCTTGTCGATGTCCGCGGCGCTGGCCACCCCTTTCTCATAAAGGTCAAGGATCTCCCTGGCCATCGCTACCTGGACCCGGTTCACCAGGAAGCCCGGCAGCTCCAGGTTGATCTTCACAGGGAGCTTCTTGATCCTATCCAGCAGAGCGACCGTCGTATCAACCGTCTCATCGCTGGTCTTCTCGCCTTTCACCACCTCCACCGTGGGGACGATATGCGGGGGATTGAACCAATGGGTGGTGACCAGCCGTTCCTTTTTCTTCACACGGGCGCCGATGTCCGTCAGGGTCAGCGAAGAGGTGTTGCTGGCGATGATGGCATCCTCGCGGCAAAAGGATTCCACTTGTTGGAAGAGGTTCTGTTTAAGGGCCAGATTTTCAGGGGCTGCCTCGACGATGAAGTCGCTGCCCTGCACGGCATCCCGCAGGTCCGTCGTGGTGCTGAGATTTTTAAGAGCCGGCCCGATCGCCGGCTCTTCCAGCAGGCCCATATCCTGAAACAGCTCCAGGTTCTTTCCGATGTGGGCCCGGGCCGTGGCGAGGATCGACTCCTTGAGGTCAAAGAGCCGGACCGGAAAACCGCTCATGAGAAAGGTTTGGGCGATCCCATGCCCCATGATGCCCGCCCCAAGGACGGCAATGGTCTTGATGTTTTCCAATCTCATTCGGCCTCCTTTCCCGAAAGTCCATGACTTCGCAAATAGGCCAATCTCACCGTTGCGCTTCATCTCGCAGCCGCTGCGGCGTACGGTCAGTACGCCTCGCGGCACGAGATTCGCGCGCCTTGATCTTGGCCTCTTTACGAAGTCATCAAAAGTTAACTTGGTCCAGGCCCTTCAGACCGAGCATCTGGCGGGCCTCATCCGGCGTGGCGGGCTCGATCCCGAGCTCTTTGGCGATCCGGGCAATCTTCTGCACCTGTTCCGCATTGCTTTTGGCCATACGGCCTTTTTCAACATAAAGATTGTCTTCGAGACCCACGCGCACATTGCCGCCCATGAGCAGGGCCATGGTGCACATGTTCATCTGGTGGCGGCCCGCGGCGCACACCGACCACTTGAAGTCGCCGATGGCGGCCCGTGCCGTCTGGTACAGGAACATCACGTTTTCAAGTGTGGCGGGGATGGCCCCGAGTATCCCCAGGACGAACTGAAGGTAGACCGGCTTTTGCAGGTGGCCGGCCTCGATCATGTAGGCCACGTTGTTGATCATCCCGATATCGTAGATTTCAATTTCCGGCTTGGTGGCGCTTTCCCGGAAGAACCCGCAGAATTCCTTGAGCGTTTTGAACGTATTGGGGAAGATGAAGTCTTCGGTCATGCCGATGTATTGGGGCTCCCAGGGAAATTTCCACTCCTTATAGCGGGAGAGCTGCGGAAACAGGGCGAAGTTAATCGAACCGAAGTTGAGCGAGCCCAGCTCCGGTCTGAACGTCCGGACCGAAACGGAGCGTTGTTCCGCGGTCATGCCCAGTCCTGCGCCCGTGCTGAGGCAGAGGACGATGTTGCAGCGGGACTTGATGTCGGTGATCACTTCCCGGTAAAGGTCCACCGAAACGGAAGGCTTTCCGGTTTGCGGGTCTCGAACGTGGATGTGGGCTACAGCGGCCCCGGCTTCGCAGGCCCTGACCGCCTCATCGGCGATCTCCCTGGGCGTGATGGGCAGGTGCGGACTCATGGTCGGAGTATGGATACTTCCGGTGACCGCTGTGGTGATGATGGCTTTTGGCATTCCGTCCTCCTTCCTCGGCTGGGGTTTGGGAACCTGATCTCGGTCCGGTCCGACTCGTTCGCGTTACTCTTTTCTGCTAGTGAGACAGCACCCTCGGCAGCCAGAGACACAAGTCGGGAAAGATGATGCAAAGCAGCGTGATCAACACCTGAAGCAGAACGAAGGGAACCACACCCCGGTAGATGTCATTCAGGGGGATGTCCGGCGCAATCCCCTTCAGATAGAATATGGAGTAGGCGAAGGGCGGCGAGAGGAAGGATATCTGCAGGCTGATGCAGACCACCAGACCCACCCACAACGGGTCGAATTTCAGGTTGAACAGGATCGGTGCGAAAATCGGCACCATGATCATGAGGATGCCGATCCAGTCGATGAAGGCGCCCAGGATCAGGATGATGGTCAGCAGAGCCGCGAATAT